>CAZURP010000001.1:0-16444 GCA_964623715.1 uncultured Isosphaeraceae bacterium
GACACACCCAACATCAAGCACGCGCATTTCGAACATCCGGGGGTGGATGCCAAAAGCGATGTTGTACTACGACAACGCAATTGCGCACGAAGCTGCGTTGCAACAATAATATAAACAACCCCGCGGATTGTTTATCTCGTTTCATAATTAATTTGGCTCTGAGACGTATTTATCTATAGCAAGCCTGAAGCCGGGCAATTCAGTACGATACGTACCCATGTCAGGTATTCCAAAGCAACAAAAAACGATTTCGCTCTTCATGCTTGCAATGATGAACACTGCAGTGGTTGTTGGTCTTGAAGGGCTCCCTGAGGTTGGCGGCTTTGGGTTGTCACTGATTTTTTATTACGCGATTTTTACACTTATTTATTTTTTACCTGTTGGGCTTGTGGCCGCTGAACTTGGCGTTGGGTGGCCAGGCGAGGGCGGCGTGTATCGCTGGGTAAAAGAAGCGCTCGGCGAACGCATGGCGTTCCTCGCTATTTGGTGTCAATGGTTGCAAATATTGGTTTGGTACCCAACCGTGCTTGCTGTGTGTGCAGTGTCTGCTGCGTATATGTTTGATCCAACATTTGGCGAGAAGGCATGGTTTGTCTTGCTTGTTAGTTTGGCAATCTTTTGGTTTGCGACTGTCATCAATTTCAAGGGTATACATGAAAGCGGTTGGATAACTTCGTTGTTACTTATTGTTGGAACACTTATTCCTGTGCTTGCCGCAATCGGCCTTGCAGGTTGGTGGTTACTTGATGGTCGAGAGTCTGCAATTCCACTTGAAGCAAGTGCAATCATTCCAGATATTTCTTCGGTAGGCCAGTTCGTAGGCGTGCTTGCAATCTTTTCGTTTTTATCCGGCCTTGAAGTGAACTCGGTCCACTTTCGTAACACAAAAAACCCACAACGGGATATCCCAAGATCGCTGTTGATTTCAGGTGTTTTGGTGCTTGTTGTTTCAATTCTCGGCGCATTAAGTGTAGCGGTGTTGGTTCCCGTAGAGTCGATCAACCTTGCCTCTGGAACACTACAGGTGTTTGAAAGAGTTTTTAATGCTCTGGACGTAAACTGGCTTCTTCCAATCATTGCTGGCTGCGCCCTTCTTGGCATGGTTGGACACATCATGATTTGGGTGATCGGTCCAACGGAGTCTCTCCGCGTTGCCGCTAAAGACGGCTTGATTCCAGAAACCTTTCAAAAAATGACCAAGGGCGGCGCGCCCAAGAACGTAATGCTTCTACAAGCGGTCATTGTTTCAATCATTTGTTTGCTTGGTATGTTGATTGATTTGAATAGTGTTTTTTATGTGTTGACAATGGTATCTGGGCAAATCTACCTCGTGATGTATGCACTCATGTTTATTTCTGTGATTGTGCTTCGCTATTCAAAACCAGAGATTGAACGGTCGTTCCGAATACCAGGCGGCACCCCCGGATTATGGCTAGTGGCAGGAACAGGATTGATAGCAAGCGTGCTTGGTATTTGTTTTATGTTTGTGCCACCCGACATGCAAGACGTTGCAATCAGTGCTACATGGTTCACACCAATAGTTCTTGGCGCATTTGCAATCCTCATGATTACCCCGTTCGTCTTGTACAAAAAACTGTAATCACCCGCGAGTTCAGCACTGTTTGCCAACCCGTTTATCTACCGCGGGTAGATTAATTGCAGGCTCCCCAATTTGCGAGCACGATGAGGATGTCTTTGATACTAACGATACCATCACCGTTGACATCCCCAGGAGAATTAGTACTTTCCCAATCAGACACGATTACCAAAATATCATTCACACCGACTAAAGTGTCGCCAGTTGCGTCCCCTAGGCAATCGTACGGTGAGTTTGCAAGATGATCTGCTCGCTCGTTCTCCGCGGTCCACAAAAAGACAGAGAGCTGATTGTCAGTAAAATTAGTTCGGCACACTTTTGTGGAATAACTCATCATGTTGTTGGCAAGCGGCATGTACGGATTCCCAGAACCACACGCGTCTGTGGCACTTCCTGTATAGGCACACGAGCTGTTTATGTTACCCGATAGGTTCGGGTCCGCAGGTGTGTCACAAATCAAATCGCCTGCAACATCGCAGTTACTTCCATTAACACACTCGAGCCCATAGTACGGCTCATGAGTGTGAAACAAACCAAAGTAGTGCCCAACTTCGTGCGAAAACGTCGAAGGGTTTGTTGAGGTAGCCGTGCAATCATTATCAAGAACAATTCCCTGCACTCCCCAGCCATAGAACGAGGACACACCACAATAATTTACAAATTCGGGCACAAAATAAATATTGAGCGATTCGTCAACAGGATTAATTTGACGCAGTGCATCCACCTCGCCGCTGGTACAAGTTGCGTAAAGAGAACTGTTGAGATACAAAATATCTCCAAACTGCACAAACACAAGCCCAGTTTCCGCCACACTATCGTTTAGGGTTTCGATTGCGGTTGCAATTCGTTCTTCGGGAATACCCCCACTTCCATTGCTGTATCGCACAATATGAATTGTTGTTTTTACATATTGGGTGCCGCGGTTCATGAGTGGTGTCGATAATGCATCGTTCCAGTGACCACCTTCAACGAGTGTAGCCACTTCTTGTGCAACGACCTTGGTTGTTTGTACCCCACATGGTTTGTTCTCTTCCGCGAGCAGCGGAACACAAACAAGAAGCATGGTTGTAAAAGAAAGTAGAACGTGCATAAGTACCCACGCGTAGTATGTCATGTATCTTTATCTAAAGCAACAAAAAACCCCAAACGCTGTGCGTTTGGGGTTTTTAATGCTCCCGAAGTGGACTCGTCGCCACCCCAAAAGTTGTCCTAGGGGTGGGGCCGACGTACACACTCGTGCGTAGCACGAGAGATTCTGGCGTAGCCAGAACCAGAGGCCCATTGAAAAAGGATGAGAAGCAAATGCTTCAACATCCTTTAACAATGGGCCGAAGTGGACTCGAACCACCGACCTCACCCTTATCAGGGGTGCGCTCTAACCAGCTGAGCTACCAGCCCTCGTTTCAAAAGAAACTCGGTCGCAGTTCGATGAACTGCGACCGAGGATTATAGCAAAAAACGATATTGTGACGGATTAAATCCTAGCAAGGACCCCATGCAGCCACAATCTCGAGCAAATCAGTGATGTCAACGGTTCCATCACTATTGATATCGCCTGTGCATCCATTGCAGGAACCCCACTGTTCAATGAGAATAAGAATATCACTCACACTGACCACACCATCTCCATTTATGTCAGCTGGGCAATTGTTTGGATTACAACCACCATCTGCACAGGCGGTGTTTGCTCCAAGCCACGTGCCACCACCCGCGGCACAGTTTGATTCTGGAATAAATATACATGTGCCGCTTGTGCCGACACAACACGCACCAGATGCTGCTTGGGGAATAATCTTAAAGACTTCACCCCCCAAATCGCAAACGTAAATTTCACCGCTAGCATCTTCACCAAAACCAGAAATGGAAGAAATTGAACCAACGTCGGGCGTGAGTTCAGAGGTTCGATCTTGATATTCGTATACGGTCATACCGTCATAGCGGAAGGACCAAATTTGATTTGAACAATAGTCAGCAAAGAAATATTCACCACGTAGGGTTGGAATTGCTGAACCCCTGTAGATACAACCACCAGTGATTGAACATCTGTACGGGTTTCCACCGTGTGTGAATTCCCAGATAGGGAATGTCATAGTGCTTGCATTAGGACATCCACTTGTCGAGTATGTGTTGTTTCCTTCGTAGCATCTCCAACCATAGTTTTCGCCACCAGTGCTTGATGCTGGCTGGAACGTAACTTCTTCATATGCGTTTTGACCGACATCGCCGATCCAAAGGTCACCGGTTTCGTCATCAAAATCACAGCGCCAGGGGTTTCGCATGCCGTATGCCCAAATTTCATCATCACCAGTGACACCAACAAATGGGTTTGATGCGGGGATTGCGTAGGGTGAGCCACCATCGACATCGATACGTAACATTTTTCCAAGCGGCTGGTCCGTTATATCTTGCGCTCGGTTACCAGGGTCCCCGCCGCTACCACCATCACCTGTGCCGATATACAAATACCCGTCAATTGGGCTAAACCCAAGCCACCCACCGTTATGGTTTGTGTATGGTTGGTCAATTGTCATGATTGTGTATGCACTGCCGGAATCTGCAACGTCTGGGTTTCCAGAAACGGTGTACCGAGTGATGTATGTATCATTATTAGTGCCAGTGTAATTAATATAGAAGTAACCGTTTTGTGCGTAGTTCGGGTGAAACGCAAGTCCCAGCAATCCCTGCTCTGAGCTTGTACTTACTGAAAGCGACAAGAATGGAGTGGAGTTGAGCGTGTTTGTGTCGAGGTTAAAAATTTTAATTCGTCCGGTACTTCCCGATCGTTGTTCAACGATAAAGATTCGACTGTAGTCGCCAGGTGCTGCAACAACCTGTACCGGTCTCGCGAGGCCATTCACAACAAGCTCGCTTGAAAGCGGTGTGCCGCCGAGTGCTCGGAACACAGGATCTTGTCCCGTGTGTGAAGTGATTGGGTCTTGCCCAGTGTGTGCAAGTGGTTTCACCGCTTTGCCAGCCACAACGAGGCAAAGTCCAGCGATGGAAGTTGATAGTAAAATTCTAGAAATCATGGTTATTCTCTCCTACAAGCTTTGGAACCTTGGATTCGTTTACGAACGAACCTAGTATGTCGGTTCCAAGGCAAATATATACGTACCAAGTCACGAAACGGTTGCCGTGATGTCCTATAACGCAATAAAACGCGGTATATACACTCACTAGAGTACCCCCTCTACTACTTACAAGCAAGAAAATAAACGAATTATTCTTCGGTGATTAACGGTTCTCCGGCCTTTTCCCACGCCCTGATCCCGCCCCGTACGGTTCGAACGTCTTTGTAGCCCATTGCAAGCAATGTTTTGCTCATCGCAATCGCAACAGAATCATCGTAGGTGGTTCCGCAAACAATAATCATTCCAACTTCATCAAGGCGCCAAAGTTGCGTTTTTAACTGTCCATAGGGGATATTCATCGAACTTGGAATATGTGTTTTTTGGTATGCCCATGATTGCCGAGGGTCAACCAGCACGGTCTCCCGCTCAGGTCCAATCAGGTTGCTTGAGCCCTCTCGCATCGATATAGCAGCATCAGTCGGGGAAATATACGAGAGACTCTTATCGCTAATTCCAGCATTACACCCCGATAGCCCCGAAACTCCCAAAAGTAGCGAAAGGGAAACCAGTCCAAGCAATACGAAGCGTTCAAAGGTGTTTACCATAGGCGCAGAATACACGGATTACTGAAAAGGAGTTTGGACGTTGCAGTTTTTTTTACCACTACTACTATGCTTGGGTGTTAGCTTCATGCCCCCCGCCCCTCGTTTTTTCCCAACAGAAGAACCAACAACCCAAAGCGCTGGACATGCAATCACAGAAGTACGTACCGATGTTGGGTGGGTTGGGCCCGAACAAACCTTTCATGTCATTGTATTGCTCACCCCGGACGAAGGGTGGCATGTGTATTGGAAAAATCCCGGCGCAAGCGGCGCCCCAACCGAAGTAGAACTTCAAGTACCCGATGGCTTTGTTGTTGGTGAGCCGGTGTACCCAAGACCAAATGTGTTTGGTAGTCCCGAAGGGAAAACGTATGGATACGATAAACCTGCCGCAATTTTTATCCCCGTGACAGCACCAGCGTTTTTGTCGGATGGTCGAGCAAAAATCACCGCAACGACCACTTGGCTCGCATGTAAAAAAACATGCGTGATTGGTGAAGAAACAAAAGAACTGTTGTTTTCCACACACGTTCATTCGCAAGGACCACGTAACAAAGACATGCAACTTTCAAGGTGGTCCCAATCTCTTCCACACTCTATTTCTGACCTTGAAGAAGGATCAGTCGTCATCTCGGGTAACACACTTGTGATTTCAGGCCAAACAACAAAGCGTCCTATATTTTTTATTGGAATTGAAAACAAAATTGTTCGGTTTGAGCAAACAGAACGCGCAATAATCCACGAAAGCACGTTCAGACTACAAATTCCCATCTTAATTGACGCGAGCAAGCAAGGAGTCGAGCCGGCAATCGTTGAGGGGTTACTACTCTTGGGCAGAGGCGAGACGGATCCAAGTTACATAATTCAAACAGAGGTACAGCCCGGAACTCGGGCGAAGTAAAAAGGTAAGACATGCAGCATAAAAGTATTCTTTCAATAACACTCCTTGCATCAACAGTACTGCTTGGCGCAACACAACCAACAACTCCGCAACGACCAAGCACGCCCGAAGGACAGCCAGCAGAGAAAAAAATTGCAGAAGTAGGCGAGAAAGCACCTGTTTTTTCGCTGAAGGACCAACACGGTAAAACGCATTCCCTTTCAGAGTACAAAGGGAAGATTGTTGTGTTGGAGTGGTTCAGTGAAAAATGCCCATACTGCAGGAAAACGTGGGAGTCTGGTCAAGTTCCAGCACTTATCAAAACTATGGATGGTCTTGAAAAAGACGTTGTGTACATTGCGATGAACTCAACCGCGAACAGACCAGAAGAAGATGTCATCACCGGTGGAACTGAATTTCTTGAAGAACTTAAATCACCTACGACGCTATTGTTTGATTACAGCGGTGAAGTTGGGCAAGCGTATGGTGCAAAAACAACTCCCCACATGTTTGTGATTGATGCTGAAGGCGTGCTTGTGTTCCAAGGCGCATTTAGCGACGACCGCAAATTTAAAAAGGGCGATGACGCAGAAATATATGCACTTACGGCAGTAAACCAGTTGATTGCAGGCGAAGAAGTTTCACCGAACTACGTAAAGCCATGGGGTTGCGGTATCAAGTACGCAGGTGGTAAAGGTGGTCGCGGCAGTCGTGGTGGAAGGCCAAAAGGCCGGCCGGGGTATTAATCGTGCCTGTTTGGAGAGCTATTCGGGGGCTGTTATTCGAGGTAGGTGTTTAGTTCAAACTGACTGGCATGATGATGTAGACAAAGTTGCTGCCTGAGCGAATAAGCCCAGGCTTTTCGCTTTTCTTCAGTTCAATGGTGACATCGTCGCCTTCGACTACTTTTAGTGCATCCATGATGTAGACGGGATTGAAAGCAATTTCAAGTTTGTCTCCTGTGAACGATTCAATTGGTACTTCAATTTCCGCTTCACCTGTTTCTGGTGCACGGCTCGTAATTTTTAAACACCCACCATCGAACACAAGTTTGACACCACGCGATTCTTCGTTTGTCATGAGGTGCGCTCTTCGAACAGCGCGGTGAAGGGCTTCCTTGTTGACAACTGCCTTGCGGTCAAGATCCTTCGGAATCACATCTTCAAATGGCGGGAATGTACCCTCGACCAAGTTGCTTGTGAGTGTAGATGTGCACCCAGCACCATTGTCAACGTGGAACACAATCCTGCCGTTGTCAATTTTCACTGAAACGGTTCCACCGTCATCGTGAAGGAGTCGTTTTAATAATGTCATTGCTTTTGTGGGCACGATGCAATCAGTTTTTTCACAGTTGTTGTCGCATGGACCCATTGAAAGCGCAAGCCTGTGACCGTTGGTTGCCACGAGGCGAATTTGTGCTCCTTGCAAATCAAGGTGGACCCCGTTGATTGCGTATCGACTATGGTCGGTCGCGGCGGCGAAGACTGTTCGTTCCATTAACCCGCGGAACGACGCTCCATCGATTGAAAAGTCTGGCTCACCATCTTCGAACGAGAGAATTACAGGCCCCTCTGAGATTGGGAACCCAAACACCTTAAAACGCGAATCAGATGAACGAACGTGGAGCGCATCCCCATCACCCACAATAGTGAGCGTTCTGTCATCGCAACTGCGAGCGATTTGAGAGAATTTATCTGCGGGAACGAGCGCTTCACCGCAATCTTCAAGGTCAACTCGGTCGATGGAGAGCGTTAAAGAAACCTCCCCATCTGTTGCAGCAAGCGTAAGGTGGCCATCTTGTCCCGAAAGTCGCAGGCATTGCAGTGCAGGGGTTGGGGTTCGCCCAGCTACGACACCTGTTATAAGGGCCATTGCCTCAACGAGCGCATCTCGCTCACAGACTGCTTTTATGTTTGTTGCTTGTTTTACGGTCATAGAACTTCTCTTTCACATCGCTTTTTCTAAAAATCATTACTTGCCTAAGTATGGCACACTGGTGAGTGTACCACGAAGGCGCGATAATCTCCCGAACATGCTGTTTTTCCTGTAATTTTGCGTTGCCCAATCACGTGCAATCTGCAATACTTAACCCTTTCTTGCAGAGTTGCGAAACCTTCAAATTTTCGCAAAAAACACGCTTTTACAACAGGCTCAGTAATGCGCCACGACACCACCCCCCACGGAAGGATTCCCAGATGTCTTTTGATAATGCCATTCACGCTCGAGCAATTTTGCTTGACACCATGTCGCTCGAAATGTGTGCCGAATCAGGCAGCGGTCACCCAACTTCAGCCATGAGCATTGGGCACCTTGTGTCGGTTTTGATGTACCGAACAATGCGCTGGCTTCCAGATAATCCCAACAACCCAACTTCCGATCGCCTTGTGCTCTCTGAAGGGCACGCGGTTCCATCGGTCTACGCCGCCATGGCGGACATCGGCGTGACGGTTGAGTGGAACGGTGAGCCCGTTGTGCTCAATCGCGAACACCTGAAAACACTCCGCGAAGACGATTCGCCACTTGATGGTCACCCTAATCCAAAAGAAGGCGTGGCCTTTTTTGATGCTGCAACTGGCTCCCTAGGCCAAGGACTCTCCGTTGCAGCAGGACTGGGAATAGCAGCGCGCGCAGACAACACTGGTCGAAAAACCTACTGCATCATTGGCGACGGCGAAGCACGCGAAGGCCAAATAACCGAAGCGCTTGATTTTATTATGGATCATGCGCTTGCAAGTGTCTTACCAATCTTTAACTGCAATAGTTTTGGGCAAGCGGGCGCAGTGAGCGACCAACAATCTCCAGAGCGGCTTGCGAAAAAACTTGAAGCCTCGGGCTACGAAGTCGCGGTGATTGATGGGCACGCACCAAGCGAAATTAAAGCAGCATTCGACCGTTTTAACGAAGAGGGCCGATCGCAACCAATGGCAGTTGTTGCAAAGACAGTGAAGGGGTGGGGTGCACCTTCCATGCAAGGAGGAAACTGGCACGGGAAACCAGCCTCAGGCACACAGCTCGAAACTATGCTTGCTGAACTTCGTCAAACCGGATTAAATCTGACTTCCTCAATGACAACCGATTCGATTGCAATTCCCGCTCCACCAGAGTACAACCCACCAGTCACCACGCCATGTGCTCCAATGTCATTCAAAGAAGCAATGGAAAAATGGGACATGGCGACCGTGTTGCAATCAGGCACCATGGCAACCCGCCGAGCGTATGGCGTTGCGCTTCGTGCACTTGGTCACACGAACGAAAACGTATGGACCGTGGACGCCGATGTTTCCAACTCAACTTTTAGTAATGCGTTTGGAAACGATGCTGAACTAAGTTCCCGTTTTGTCGAATGCAAAATTGCAGAACAAAACATGTATTCGGTCGGCGCCGGTCTCAGTGCTTCGGGAAAAATTCCATTCTGTTCAACATTTGCGAAGTTTATCACTCGCGGGTACGACCAAATTGAAATGGCGATAAACTCTGGTGCGAACATAAAAATTGTCGGTTCGCACAGCGGAATCTCGCTTGCAGCAGATGGCCCGAGCCAAATGTCACTCCCAGATGTTGCTTGGTTTAGAAGTTTCGGAACGATGAAGGATCACCACGGCAACCCTGGTTGTTACGTGCTACAACCCGCAGACGCCTGGGCTGCGTATGGTTTGACACACGCGATGGCTGATCACACAGGCTGTTGCTACTTGCGAACCTTCCGCCCCGATGTCGAGATGATTTACGATGAGTCCACAGTGTTTGAACTTGGAGGCATGGAAGTACTCACCGAAGGACGCGATGTCGTTATCGTCTCTGCGGGGTACATGATTCACGAGTGCAACAAGGCAATCGACGAACTCGACCGAATGGGTGTCGACGCAACATTACTCGACCTCTACTCACTTCCGTTTGATGAAGACCGGCTACTTGATGTTATTAATGAAAACAACGGCAATGTACTTGTTGTTGAAGACAACTACGGAGGCGGCATTGGTTCAGCAGTTGCTGAGGTGTGCGCTGCTTCAGGTGACGCCTTTACTGTAAAACAACAACACGTCACACGTATTCCAAAGTCAGCACGTTCACCAGAGTCTATTTTACGAATGTGTGGATTGCATTACACAGATATTACAAAATCAGCAGCCTCGCTTCTTGGCGTTGCTGCAACGTAAAAGGATAAGACAATGGCAAGCGAAACTCTTCAACAAAAACTCAACGAACAAATCACACACGAATTAGGTGCGGAAATGCAGTACCTTGCCATGTCGTTTTGGTTCGAGCGTGAAAATTTACAAGGCATGGCGAAGTGGTTCCTTGCACAGGCGGCCGAAGAACACGTGCACGCCATGAAAATAATGACACTCTTAAACGAGTGGGATTTACCAATTACACTCGTGAGCCCACCAAACCCAACGAGAGAATTCACAAGCGCAGAGGCGGTATTTGAAGATGCCCTTGCGCACGAGCAACGAGTCACAACACAAATTACTGACATTTTTAAGATGGCACGCGAAGAATCCGCTTGGCATATCGAAGTTGCATTTCAGTGGTTTATTACCGAACAAGTTGAAGAAGAAGTAAACGCAAGGGATAACCTCGCAAAAATCCGCATGGTGGGCGACAACCCCGCGGCGCTTCTTGAATTCGACCGCCACCTCGGTCAGCCCGCAGAGTAAATCGTGTTTGGTTCACATCTTTCCATCGCGGGGGGAATGGTCAACGCACTGACCGCAGCTAAAAACCAGGGGATGGACTGCGTGCAAGTTTTTACAAAGAACCAGCGGCAATGGAAAGCGAAACCACTTGTCGACGAAGATGTAGAAGTTTGGCTTTCTGCGCTTCGAGAGATAGGCTGGGATGGAACAAATCGCGTTGTAAGCCACAACAGCTACCTTGTGAATATGGCCTCCCCAGACAATGTTGCACGAGAAAAATCTATTGCATTACAGCGCGAGGAAATTGAACGGTGCGAACGATTACATATTCCATTCTTGGTTTCTCATCCCGGTGCTCGACTTGGAACGCCGAGGAAGCGCGGTGAACCAAATAATTTTGAAGCTCCTATTTCAAAAGAAGAGATTGGTGGCTTGCAACGAATAGTTGCGTCACTCGATACCATCCATGCAGGCCTCTCAGGATACAAAACGGTGACATGCATCGAGACGACTGTCGGCTCTGGGACAAATCTTGGCTACGACTTTAGACATCTCGGGTGGATTCGCGAGCACGTAAAGGAACCTGGCCGAGTTGGGTATTGTTTTGATACGTGTCACATCACCGCGGGGGGCTATGACATGTCCACCACAGACAAAGCACGCGCGGTGCTCGAAAAGTTCGATTGCGATGCGGGGCTTGAATATATCAAAGTGTTTCACCTCAACGACTCCGTGGGCGAAGTGGGCTCACGGATTGATCGCCACACCCATATTGGCGAAGGTACTTGCGGTTCAGCCTGCTTTAAAGCAATCGTTACGCACCCATTTTTTTCCGAAACCCCAAAAATACTTGAAACGTCCAAAGAAGAGAACAAAAAGGGCGAACTGATGGACATGGTGAACATTGCGATGTTGCGAAAAATGGCGTAATCCGCAAAAAAACACCGATACACCCACTTGCTCAAGTATCCTAACCACCCCATGAAACTTCTACGCATTATTTTTACCGGCACACTTTTGGTCGGTTTCGGCTGCCATGCTGTGGCGCCCAAAGCGCCAGTTGACCCCTCGTCGGAAATTGTGACAGTAACGGTACCCGAGCAAGTGACAATCAACGCGGCAGATATTGCAAAAGAACACGGTGACTACGAAGAGGCGTTGCAGTTATTCAAGGAAGTGTTGCAACAAAATCCAGTCGCGACCGACGCGTTTGTGGGCATCGGCGATGTTTACCTTCTCAAGAAAGATTGGGAACGTGCCGAACCTGCATTTGCCCGCGCAGTAAAACTTGAACCACGTAACTTCGACGCACAGTATGGTCACGCCGTTTCGTTGCAGATGATGAAAAAATTCATTGACGCGGTTCGCGCATACCACCGAGCACTGACCATTAAACCAGAGGATGTCAGCGCAAATATGAATATTGCAACCACGTACCTGCAAATGGGTAGACCAAAAAGCGCACTGGTGTTTGCAGAGCGAGCTGTAGAAATTGATGGAAGCGTAGCCCCAGCGCAAGTCACACTCGCGGCAACCTACCAATTGCTCGGTCGCGATCAAGATGCACTAAATGCATATATTTCCGCAACGGAAGTGATGGAAGAACCATCTCCACAGTTAATGCGAAACATTATTCACCTGCTGACGAAAGAGAAACGCTACCAAGAAGTGGTCAACACGACACAACAACTTGTGCGCCTCGACCCAACGACAGAAACGTTTGAACAACTCGGTTGGGCAGAGTTCCGCCTAGGTGATTTTGACGCATCTCTGCAGGCATACCAAACAGCAGTGGAGTACGACTCCACAAACTGGAGCGCGCTCAACGGAGTTGGAGTAAACAGTTTGAACCGGTGGCTTTTGGGTGACAAAACCGATATCGAATCGTTTCGACACGCCCGTGTCGTGTTTCGAAAGTCTCTTGTCCTCAACCCAGATCAACCACGCGTCATCACGCTTGTCCTACGCTATGGTCTGTAACCCCCCTCCGAACCTCCAACCCCCCCCCGCACCACAGAACAAATTATCCCCGACATAATTTATGCAAGTAGAATAGTCTTAGATGCCAGACGCAAAATTATTAGAAACATTTGACTCGCCGAGCAAGACACCCTTCTTGATTGAACATGTAAACGAAGAGTTTACTTCTGTGTGCCCAGTCACTGGGCACCCAGACTTTGGGACTATCACACTTCGCTACGAACCAGCCGAACACTGTGTTGAGTTAAAAAGCCTGAAGTTGTACTACCAGTCATTTCGAAATGAAGGCATTTTTTACGAAGCCGTGACAAATAAAATGCGCGATGATCTTGCAATGTGTGTTCAACCAAGATGGATGCAAGTTATAACAACTTGGAAAGGTCGCGGGGGAATTCGAAGCGAGATAACGGCGTCGTATGGCGATGTTCCGTCTTGTTGGCTTGGAACATAGTTTGCAAATTTTGCTCGCCACCTCAAATATCCACAAACTACACGAGGTACGTGAAATACTTGAACCCCTTGGCGTGCAAGTGCAGGGTTTGGATTCGCTTGACACAACTTACGCAGAGCCGGTCGAAGACGCTGATACGTTTGAGGGGAACGCGCAGCTAAAAGCAATCGAATACGCTAAAGCAACAGACATGCGGTGCATGGCCGATGACTCTGGCTTAGCGGTTGATGCCCTTGGCGGAAAACCAGGTGTGCATTCAGCACGATTTGCTGGAGTCGGTGAAACTCGTGACGAGCGTGACCAAGCAAACAACATGCTTCTTCTTACGTTAATGCAGGATATTCCCGCAAAACAACGAAGTGCTCGGTTTGTCTGCGCACTTTGTGTTGCAGACCCAGATGGAACGATAGTTGCCGAATCGACGGGAACGTTTGATGGAATGATAGGTTTTGTGCCAAGGGGCGAAAACGGATTTGGCTACGATCCACTTCTATTTGTTCCAAGTGCAAATAAAACGAGCGCAGAGATGTCTGCAGAAGAAAAAAATTCGCAGTCACACCGCGGGGATGCAGTGCGGAATATTACTTCGTTGTTACTGTAAGTAGTGCAACTTCAGCGGGGCAATTTACTCGCAATGGGAACCATGCGCCCACTCCAACAGTCACAAACAATCGACTGTCACCCTTTTCGTACAGTCCAGCAGAATATTTATGCGCAACAGCGAGGTTCGCCCCCTTCCGCTTTCGCATTGCCAGTTGTCCACCATGTGTGTGACCAGATAGAGTGAGTGGAACGCTAATTTCTGAAGCGGAATTAAATGCTTTTGGATTGTGTGATAAGAGCAGGTGTGTATCTTCATCACAAACCATTTCAACCCTTTGCTTACACTGCTTCGAGGTTTTTGCCCAGTCAATTCCCGCAATATTCAACGAGTGCCCGTTGTGAGTGATTTGGCACGTTGCATCTCGAAGAGGCCGAACTCCGGCTTGTTGCGCCATGGCCGTGAGCGTTCGAGAACAATCGAGTTCGTCGTGATTGCCAAGAACGAGCATTGTGCCAAGTGGTGCGCCGATGTTTGCAAGTGCTTCAAGAAGTGGCAACGCTCCATCGACGTGCAGGTCAACGACATCACCGGTGCAAACGACAATGTCAGGTTCTTGCGAGGCGAGCATTTCTACTGCCCCGATTGCTCTTTCTAACGGCATCAAGTCACCAAGATGAAAATCACTCACGTGTCCAATACGAATCCCGTCAAATGCAGACGGCCATTTTTTGGAAGCGATTTCTCTGTTGTGTACTTCGACAGATTGGTCAAAATGTTTTTTAAATAACCGACCACCCGAAAGACGATTGGGGCCTACCGTAAAAAGCACGTGTCTTGCTTTTGCTCGCTTGAATTTGGCGGATGACTTGTTCGGTTTTGCCATTGTTTTTTTACTACGGTGTTTGCGTGTGTTCGTTCGTTAAAACCGAATTTCTCCACCAACAAACAACCCCTGCAAACCAGCATCAAACGTGTACGAGCCATCTTCGGCGTTTAACTCTTGTAATCGATACCCAAAGAAACCTCCAATGTTTGGAGTAAAATCAACACCGAGCCCCGCTTGGATGCTTGCCATCGACCCACCATCATTTCCAATCATTGCCCCGGCGAGCACCTGCGCATCGATTGAAATGTAGTCCGCCCAATCAAGAATCTTGCGCGTGTCCCAGCGAAACTCCATTTCAAGCCCAATTTGCAACGTGACCCACGTGTTTTCGTGCGAAACTTCCTGTGCAGTTGTGTCGTTTGCAAGTTGCGTGTCAATACCGAACCACCGCAATCCTGCCACTGGCGCAAACGTTAACGTAGCGTTGTCGCTCGTGGTGTATGGCTCCCACACATTCCATGCAGTTTCAATTCCGACACTCTGTATGTCGGTGGATCCTGACCACGCGTTGCCACCGGAAAACACAACTCCCCCATAGGTTCTGTTGCCAACAAACGAACCACTTCCAGAAGTGGAAAAGTCAAAAAACGAAATCGACATCGTCAGCAATTCTGTTGGTTTGAGCGTAAATTCAAGAAGCGGCGTTTTTTCTTTTGTTCGCAAATCGACATTGTCTTCAAAATCAATTTTTCCTCCACCATCTTCTATGGTGCCTCCGAGCCGAGAAAGCCAAACTCCACCCCGCCAAAGCGCTGGAGTGTCGTCTGTGACGACCGCAACATTTTCGCCTTGGACGTCTTGCATTCCTAAACAAACAGACAACAGAGCGATTTCAATCATGCTTTCTTCCCCTCTAAAACGTGCACTTTCCCAGTGCCTTTCGTAATTTCGCCGAGTATCACCGGTTGTTCACCGAGTTGCTCAAGGTGTGAAACGATCGAATCCGCAAACGCCGGTCGAACAATAAGCACATACCCGATTCCCATGTTAAACACTCGGAACATTTCTTCTGTCTCGATGTTCCCCTGCTTTTGTAAGAAGTCAAACACCTTGGGTATCTCCCACCGATCGAGGTGCACCGTTGCATCAACTTCGTCGCAAAGCGAACGGCACAAGTTTCCAGCGATTCCACCACCCGTAATGTGCGCCATACCGGAAACAACTTTTTTCACTTTATATTGTTTTAACAATTTGACAATTGGCTCAACGTAAATACGAGTTGGTTCAAGCAACACTTCGCCAAGTGATTTTTCCTCATCAAGTTCTGGATATATTTTTTTCAAATCAAGGTTGTCGATGGCTGCACGTGCGAGCGTAAATCCATTGGAATGTACACCACTCGATGGAAGTCCAATAATGATATCTCCCGCCTCAACACGGCTTGGGTCAATCGCTCGGTCGAGTTCGACAACTCCAACTGCAAACCCAGCGATGTCAAAATCTCCTTTTTTATAGATGTCTGGCATCTCGGCACATTCGCCCCCGATTAAGGCGCAGTTTGAAATCTCACACCCTTTTGCCACACCCGAGACAATTGCCGCGGTTGTTTCGGGTACCTGGGTGTGCAGCCCAAGATAATCTAAGAAAATGAGTGGTTCTGCACCCTGCACAATCATGTCATTGACGTTCATCGCGACGCAGTCGATACCTACGCTGTCGTAGATTTCCATCTCACAGGCAAGTTTTACCTTTGTTCCCACGCCGTCGGTGCATGCCACAAGAACGGGATCTTTGTAATTTCTCTTAAAAAGCCGTTCATTAAAATCGAGACGAAACATGCCAGCAAAGCCGCC
>CAZURP010000001.1:16454-27920 GCA_964623715.1 uncultured Isosphaeraceae bacterium
GGTCTGAATCAATCCAACAAGCCTGTCACCAGCCTCGATGTCGACACCAGAATCGGCATACGTTAATGGTTTTTTTGTGTGAGGAGTCATACGGTAAGTGTAGTCATCTTGAGCCACCTACGGTATCCTGTATGCTCTTAAATGGAGTAAAGCATGTCAATTCTTGTAAACAACGCAACAAAAGTAATCTGTCAAGGCATTACGGGTTCGTCGGGCGCCTTTCACACAAAAGGTTGCCTTGAATACGGAACGAATATGGTCGGGGGCGTCACTCCAAACAAGGGTGGCAAAACAGACGCAAACGGACTTCCTATTTTCAATACAGTAAAAGAAGCGGTGCAAGAAACCGGTGCATGCGCATCCATGATTTTTGTTCCACCGCCGTTCGCGGCAGATTCAATTCTTGAAGCAGCGGACGCAGGAATTGAAGTCATTTGCGCGATTACTGAAGGCATTCCTGTTTCGGACATGATGCGGGTGAAGGCAACCCTTGAACACTATCCAAACACCGTTCTCATAGGTCCAAACTGCCCTGGCATTATTACACCCGGCAAAAAAGTTTCAGGCGAAGGCGCAAATGCAACTTTTGAAGATGGCTGCAAAATCGGAATTATGCCCGGCTACATTCATACTGCACCCTGCGATGCATCAAGTGAAAAAAGCGTTGGTATTATTAGTCGTTCGGGAACACTTACGTACGAGGCGGTTTGGCAAACAAGTTCGCTTGGCATGGGGCAAACAACATGTATCGGCATTGGCGGCGATCCAATAAAAGGTGCGAACTTTATCGATTTGCTCGCCCGTTTTGAAGCGGACGATGAAACAGACGGTGTTGTCATGATTGGCGAAATTGGCGGAAGCGACGAAACTGAAGCAGGCAAGTGGGCAAAAGAAAATATGACAAAACCCGTCGTTGGGTTTATCGCAGGAATTACCGCGCCCAAAGGCAAGCGAATGGGGCACGCAGGAGCCATTATTGGCGGAGAAGACGATACCGCACAAGCAAAGATTGCTTCCCTTCGCGCATCTGGATTGAGGGTATCCGATAGCCCAGCGGGTATTGGCGAAGCGATGGCGCAGGCGCTTGGGCTCGTCGCAGTCACGCAATAAACGGTATGCTGTCCAACACGAATCCCAAGGAGGGGAAAACACGTGCAAACAATCAAGGAACGTTACGAGTCTGTCCTACAACGAATAGCAACTGCAGCAGGTAAATCTGGACGCGATGCGTCTACTATTCACCTTGTTGCCGTTACCAAGCATGCTTCGGTTGACGAAGTGCGCCAGCTTGTTGATTTGGGACATTCGGACTTTGGCGAAAATCGCCTGCAACACTTTACGCAACTTGCCGCGCAAATTGAAGAATATGTTGCCCGCAGAAAAGAACTCGGTGAGCCCGCGCTTGCGAACGCTATTCGTTGGCACTTTATAGGGCACTTACAACGGAATAAGTGTCGTCGGGTGCTTCCGCTTACCCGTATTATCCACACACTAGACTCCCTTCGCCTTGCTGAAGAGATTCAAGAAATTGCACAAAAGCGAAATCAAGTTATTGAGGTGCTGTTGCAGATTAATATTTCAAGAGAACGGCAAAAAACAGGTATTGCACCGGCGGCGGTTGGATATTTACTGGAGCAACTGAGCACAATGCCATGCATAAAGCCACGTGGCATGATGTGCATGGCGCCATTGAGTGACGACCCAGAAGATTCTCGTCCTGTATTTACTCGTTGCAGTGAGTTGTTTGAAGAAATTACACTCGACAAACACGCCGGGAGTTCGTTTAACATTCTTTCAATGGGTATGTCAAACGATTTTGAAGTTGCTATTGAATGCGGAGCGAACATTGTTCGTGTTGGAACCGCGTTGTTTGGTGAAAACACTGTTCCTCAAGAATCTCTGACAAATTAACTCGATCAACTAAAATCGACAGAGGTTTCGAAAGCAAGTTGCTCAAGCGATCGAGAGAAATCGACGCTTGAAACACCGACTCCTTCAGGGACCCGTAATCGGATTGGTGCAAAATTGAGAATGCCTGTTATTCCAGAAGCGACTAGTCTGTCTGCAAGGTCTTGTGCAACGTCGACTGGAACAGAAAGGATTGCAAGTTTAATATTTCGAAGTGGAATAATTCTCGTCATATCAGCAACAGGTCTCACTGTGTGGTTCGCAACCTCGGTTCCAATAATAGTTGGGTTGTTATCAAACACAGCGATGACTTTAAATCCTCTGTCAATAAATTTTGGATACCCAGAAATTGCTTGACCTATTTTCCCTGCACCAACAACCGCTACATCCCACGTTCGGTCGGTGCCCATTATTTGCCTCAATTTGTCACAGAGGTGCACTATGGTATAGCCGACACCAGGTCTTCCAAAAGTGCCGAACGTCGCAAAATCCTTGCGCACTTGCGCACCAGTTAGCCCGAGCGCCTTGCCGAGCTGGTTTGAGTTAATCGATACCAAATTTGCTTCTTTGAGCACCTCAAGTTCTCGGAGATAT
The DNA here is from genome assembly GCA_964623715.1 of uncultured Isosphaeraceae bacterium. GTDB lineage: Bacteria > Planctomycetota > Phycisphaerae > Phycisphaerales > SM1A02. The sequence goes on from CAZURP010000001.1 coordinate 18,957, forward strand.
AAGCTCAACCGCCGAGCAGTCGGTTTTGGGATTGTTAATCGGTCACCCATGAAACAGAAGTATAAACGGAATAAGGCTTCTACATACAGTGCTATCGAAAGAAAGGAACAGTATCCTACATGCATGCAGATGGTTGAGATTTTACAGAGAGACACAACCGTGTTTGGTTTTGAGTTTTTCCCGCCCAAAACCGATATTGGTTGGGACGCGCTCAATAGCCGTTTGCACACATTTGAATCACTCGACCCCTCGTTCGTTTCAGTGACGTACGGGGCCGGTGGGTCAACTCGGACAAAAACACACGACCTGGTGTGTAGCCTTGCAAAAAACACTTCCCTTGACCCGATTCCACATTTGACGTGTGTTGGGCACACCGAAAATGAAATCACAGACATTTTACAATCCTACGCCGACGCAGGCATTGATAATATTCTTGCCCTTCGAGGGGACAAGCAACAAGATTTATCCGATTCTCAAAACTTTACATACGCTGCAGAGCTGGTCAAAACAATTAAATCGTTCCCGAACAAATCGTACGGAGTGGGCGTGGCGGGCTTCCCTGAAGGCCACCCAGAAACACCCAATCGACTTGTGCAGATGGACCATCTAAAGGCAAAAGTCGATTGCGGAGCGGATTGGATTTGTTCGCAACTCTTTTTTGACAACAACGCATTTTATGACTGGATCGACCGGTGCGACCTCGCTGGCATCGACACGCCTACACTCGCTGGCATCATGCCGATTACATCAATTGCAGGCATGAAGAGGATGGCGGAACTTGCAGGTGGTGCAAACTTTCCCGCTAAGCTGCAACGGCGATTGTATAAATTCCAAGACGACGACAAGGCGGTATCGAAGATAGGTACGAGTTGGGCTTCTCAGCAGTGCGCTGATTTGCTCGACAACAACGTGCGAGGCATTCACTTTTTTACCATGAATAAATCTTCCGTAACCCAAGACATATACAGTTCTTTAGGCGCTACGAGCGGTTCAAAGCTTAGAAACCCACATTAGGTCTTATTTACGGTATCCTTTGCGTGATGGAAAGAATGAAATACATAGTATGCATGCTTTTGTGCTCACCCTTTTTCGCAACTTTTGCTTCTGCAGCTATTCCACCAGAACCAAGTTTGCGAAAATCACCCGCAGCTTGGATGGGCTTTGCTTTGATGTTCATTTTCTTCGTTGTCGCAGTTCTCATTAGTTTGATGTCCTCAAAACGTGGTCACCAAGATTAAAGGCAAGCAGCGAATGAAAACGACTTCAAAACAAGGATTGATAGCACTGAACATAGCACTACTTGCGGTACTTGCTGCAGTCTCGCTTGTACCAACAAGCGATGCGCAAATTTCTTCGCCAAATACATACGTCGCTGTTCCAGGCATGGTGAATGGCCGTTCTTCTGGTGTTGTGTATATCGCGAGTTCGAGTAACAAAGCGGTACTTTCAACTTCCTGGGATCACAATAAAAAACGCATTGTCATTTTGGCTGCTCGGAACATAGCCGCGGACTCAGCAAGCATATCGAGGGAATGATGCACCAAGAGAACACAGATGGAAACACCCTGCTTTGGGCGTCCGCATTTATTGTTGCGGCCCTTGTGTTTGTGATGGCCGGAAGGCACACACAGAACGCATACGCAGACAACGCAAGCACTGCAAATGGTTTTACACTGTTAACCACTCCTAGTGGCCAAGGGTCTGATTTGTTGTACGTCGTCGATCAAGAAACGTCGATGCTGATTGTGTACAACTTGAAAAACCCCCAACTAAATTCTGAAATGGAACTCATTGCAGCGTGGTATCTTCCATCGATGTTTAATACAGCGCTTCAGTAAATTATGCACCATCCAATCGACACAGTCATGGTGGAGCACCGCGCGGCATCCTTTACGCGTCGTTCAATAAAAAAAGAATCAAAGGTGCAGGGACTACGCCTCGCACTTTCCATGATTGATCTTACGACACTCGAGGGCAAAGATTCGCCAGAAAAAGTTCGATCGTTGTGCCACAAGGCAATTACACCATGGGAGGGGATCATTTCGCCGCCACTCCCTTCGGTTGCCGCGGTGTGTGTGTATCCAAGCCTCGTAAAGGTAGCCAAACGAGCGCTTGAAGGTTCTGGTGTGAACGTTGCGTCGGTAGCAACTGGATTTCCAAGTGGGCAGTACCCGCTAGAAGTTCGACTGAACGATGTTGCAGAAGCAGTCAAGGACGGCGCAGATGAAATTGACATGGTAATCAACCGCGGAGCTTTTTTGTCTGGGTGCTTTGACGAGGTTGCAGATGAAATTTCGCAAGTGCGAAAAGTTTGTGGAAGTGCGCATGTAAAAATCATCCTTGAAACAGGCGAACTTGAAACGCTTGAAAATGTACGGCTCGCCTCCTGCCTTGCAATTCAAGCGTCCGCTTCGGTCGGTCCAATTGCGGATGGCGAAGTGTTTATCAAAACTTCGACCGGAAAAGTCAGCCCTGCGGCAACGATGCCAGTCACACTCGTCATGCTTGAGGCGATTCGAGATTACTACGAACAAACAGGCGTGCGGATTGGCATGAAGCCTGCAGGGGGAATAAAAACAGCGAAACAGGCATTGCACTATCTTGTTATGGTGAAAGAAACACTTGGAAACGAGTGGTTGCATCCACATTTATTTAGGTTTGGCGCTTCGAGTTTAACAAACGATGTCTTGCGTCAGATAATTAAACAACAAACTGGGCATTACGCCGCGACATACGATTTTAGCGAGGCTTAACACAGTGACAACATCAACCCAACAACACGAAGCAATAGAATGGGATTACAGCCCAGCTCCCGACAACACCAAAGTAATAATTTCTCCGAAGAATAAACTGTTTATTGGCGGAAAGTTCGTTGCACCTAAATCACGTTCTTGGTTTGCAACAACGAACCCAGCAACAGAAGAGAAACTAGCGGATGTTGCTTGTGCAGGTAGGGCAGATGTTGACAGTGCGGTTCGAGCCGCCAAAACAGCATTGCCAAAGTGGGTAAAACTAAGCGGAACAGAACGTGCAAAATACCTCTACCGAATTGCACGGCGAATACAAGAACGTGCTCGAGAGTTCGCAATCCTAGAAACCATGGACGGCGGAAAACCGATTAAAGAATCAAGAGACATTGATATTCCACTCGTTGCTCAGCACTTCTTTTATTACGCCGGCTGGGCAGACAAACTTGCGTATGCGTTTCCCGGAAGTACGCCAACGCCTGTTGGCGTGTGCGCACAGATTATTCCTTGGAACTTTCCACTTCTCATGGCCGCGTGGAAATTAGCACCCGCACTCGCTTGTGGCAACACAAGTGTGTTAAAACCGGCAGAGACAACATCGCTGACAGCACTTCGCCTCGCAGAAGTGTTTCAAGAGGTTGGGTTGCCCGATGGCGTGGTAAATATTGTCACAGGCGAAGGAAACACAGGCAAGCTTCTTGCAAAGCACAAACTTGTTAACAAGGTTGCGTTTACTGGCTCAACCGAAGTTGGCAAATTGCTCATGCGAGAAACAGCAGGGACAGGAAAAAAACTCACGCTAGAGCTTGGTGGCAAAAGCGCAAACATTATTTTTGCAGACGCGGCAATTGACCAAGCGACCGAGGGAATAGTTTCAGGAATTTACTTTAATCAGGGACATGTCTGCTGTGCTGGCTCTCGCCTGTTTGTTGAAGAACCGATCCTCGAAGAAGTAGTGCATAAACTAACGCAAAGGCTTAGTTCGTTACGAGTTGGCGACCCGCTCGACAAAAACACAGACCTTGGAGCGATTAATTCGAAAGAACAACTCAATACAGTGGAGCGATATATTCGCTGTGGCGTTGACGAAGGCGCTGAACTTCACCAAACAAGAAGCGGCGACTTGCCAAGCAAGGGATACTGGTGTAACCCTTGTTTCTTTACAGATGTTCAGCCAAGTCACACGATTGCGCGCGAAGAAATTTTTGGCCCAGTTCTTTCTGTGATGACATTTAGAACACCAGAGGAAGCAATTTCTCGAGCGAACAATTCGCCGTACGGTTTAGCCGCGGGTGTGTGGACTGACAAAGGTGCAAAGATTTTTGAAATAGCAAAGAAGCTCGACGCAGGCATTGTTTGGTGCAATACGTACAATAAGTTTGATGCTGCCTCGCCTTTTGGGGGATTTAAAGAATCTGGTTTTGGCAGAGAAGGCGGAATGCAAGGGCTTCGCCCGTATGTTCGACTAGGCGGTGTGTAAGAAAGGTAGAAATCATGGCAAGATTAACTGTTGCAAAAACATATAAATTGTATATTGGCGGAAAATTCGCAAGAACCGAATCGGGCCGTTCTATTGCAATCGAAAATAGCAAGGGTGAAATAGCCGCACATATATGCCACGCATCTCGCAAGGATTTTCGTAGTGCGGTTGAGTGTGCAACAAATGCATTTTCTTCTTGGTCAAACATAACGGGATATTTGCGTGGGCAAATACTGTACCGAATGGCAGAAATGCTCGAAGGCAGGAGAGAAGAGTTTGCTTCGGCAATTCAGACAACCCAAAATATGACAGCAACCCAAGCAAAAAAAGAAGTTGACGCCTCGGTGGACTGCCTCGTTCGTTTTGCTGGGTGGACAGATAAATACCAACAAATACTTGGTTGCTCAAATCCTGTTGCAGGAGCGTATTACAACTTTACTGTGCCACAACCACAAGGGGTTGTTGCAGTGATTGCACCCCAAGCGCCCTCTTTGCTCGGGCTTGTGTCTATGGTGGGTGCCCCTCTCTGTGCTGGGAATACTATTGTTGCGATTGGGTCAGACACTAACCCGATTCCAACTGCAATTTTAGGGGAGGTGTGCCAAACATCGGATATTCCCGCTGGCGTACTCAACTTGTTAACAGGTTCGCAAGCAGAACTTTTCGAGCACCTTGCCTCCCACCGACAGGTGGCGGGCATTTACGCAACGTTTCTTAAGAAAAAAGACCGCATTGTTCTTGAGAAGGGTTCTGCGGACAGCATGAAGCGAATACGTTTCTGCGAAACGGAAGGCGAGGGCTGGCTCGATGGAAACACCACCGCGTCCCCTTGGAACATTGAACCGTTCGTTGAGATGAAAACAATTTGGCACCCCTCTGCGTGTTAATCACTTTCGTGGTTCACAAGCGTCGCACGCTTACTTTTTAATGTTTGTTCACCACCACTTGTAAAAGTCGCTCGAATGCGAACCTCTTTCGTACTTGGATTTACTGTGGAAAACGGTAGTCGATATGTTCTCGTAACAGCGTCAAAGCAGGAGCGGTTTACTTCTTGGCTTTGTAAATCGACGGTTTTTTCACCTATTAACTCACCTTGAGTATTTGTGATGCGAATGGTTAACATGCCTACGCCCCTGCAGGCAAACCCATCCCCATCACGCATTGCGATGTGCGCAATTACGGAGGTTTCTCCGTTCTCATCGACTCGTATTCTACTCAGGGGATGCACAGCAATAGTGTTTGGAGCGTACGCCCATTCAGTCGCTCTTCTTGGGCCGATCTGTTTTGGACCAACCGAGCAACCACAAAAAAACATCGCCACGGTAAGCAGTACCATGGCGATGCAATACATTGTTGTGTTTTTATGCAAGCTAGTTAGCCGGCGATTTCGTCAATCAATATTTCGATTGCTGAATTGACTTTTACATCAGTTAGGTATGTGTCGTTCGCAATAGCTTCTTTGATTGCATCGATGCGTTCGTTGCGCACTTCTGGAAGTTGGTGAATCTTTTCGAGCATTTGCGCATGTTCTGAGAGTTCAACATGATCCACTGTGTTCGCCACGCTACTTTCGGTAGCTGGGGCAGCAACTTCGACTGCGTTTGTTGGAGTAGTTGGTGACGCAGGTCGTACGTTGCCCACCACTGTGTTTCCGATTGCGGAGATTTCAGACATTCTTTTTTACACCTTTACTGTGCCGCAGTGCGGCTGTTTCCTCTTAGAGCCAAATCACTTCCCATCCCCCTTATTATTCCCACGATGAGTCAGTTGAAGCCACCAAGCAATACAACTCACTGCTCCCTTTGTATCGTACAAATGGTGTGATTTGCTTTAACTTTACGTGATTTTCTCAAGTTTTCGTAAAGTCCGATATAAAGCGCACCGAATGCCAACGAAGCGTGCTTTTTCTCTCGCAGTTTGGAGGGTAGGATAGACAAATATGAAACAATACACGATGTATTCCTTGCTTTTCGCAGTCCTGCTTGTCCTTCTTAGCTGTGGCCCCGAAGTTGTAGAATCGAACAAACCAACGACTACCTCGTCGACTGGGGACATTATGGATGTCTCGACATGGGGCGCCAACGACACACAAGGCAGAGGAAGCGTGCAACCAAGCGTGCGCGCTCCCCAGCAAGACCAGTTCGCAATTGTGGTAGCAACGTTCACGGGTGATGCAAGTCGATCGTCTGCGGTGGCATCAATAAACATGCTCTCCCAACAATACCCCACCCTTGGGCGCGGGTTAACCGTTCGAGACAGAAGCCGCGGTACAGCCCTTACCTTTGGAAACTACGAGGGCTACCAAGATCCGCTTGCAAAGAAAGACATGGGAATACTGAAAGCAATGACAACCCCACAAGGGAAGCCCCTGTTTGGACAAGTGCTACTCTTAAAGTTTAAACCCCCTCGCAACTGGAATAATCTACATCCACACGACCTTTGGACGGTTCGAAAGCAATATCCAAAGATTGTTCCGATTTTTACGCTCGAGGTGGCGGTGTGGGGCGATTTTGAAAGCGGACAGTTTCCGATTGAGCGTAGGCACGCAACCGCTGAACGTTATGCGCAGGCACTACGCGCCAAAGGGTTCGAAGCATATTTCCTTCATAATGATGCTGGCGAACTCAGCTCAGTCACTGTCGGGCTGTTTGGTGCCAACGCAATTGATCCCGAGACTGGTTTTTACGCACCCGAGGTCGAGGCGCTCCTCACTCGATTTCCTGAGCATCTCGTCAATGGTCAGCCGATCCGCGTGTTTTTTGATCCCAATAACCACTCGCTCGGCTCAAGCGTCCAACAACCTCGGCTTGCCGAGGTGCCCGTTGATTAGGACGGGATTTTAAATTTCAGTCAGTTCTGATAACAAATAGCGGTTTCAGACTTTTAAGTGGGTATACCTGCAAATTACAATTTTCTCGGTTCATTGCCTGCTAGATAAAAAGGATGCACTAGTTGCATTCGTTCTAAGAATCGCCGCTGAGGCGCTGAGCCGCTGAGGAATACAGTTTATTTTATTTTTCTCTGCGATCTCTGCCACCTCTGTGGCAAATAAATGAATCACTCTACCCCACACAAAACTCAAAAGGCCCTACAGATGAAGTGTGTTTGCATCAAGTTCGAGGTCTTCAGGTCCGACGTATGCGAGGGTTAACTCCCCAAAATCGCGGTTTTTGAGCCAGTTGTTCACTTTTTCATAAGTGATACCGTCTATCTCTTCGACTCGCTCTGCGAGCGAGCGAGTTCGCCCAATTGCGTATTGGTCTCCCCAGAGTGCACTCGCTCGTGCGGTTGTCGCCTCTCCATGCATGACAGTTCGGCTTTTCATCCGTTGTATTGTTCTTGCAAACTCTTCTTTGGTAATACCGTTTCGCAATTCGTTCAGCTGATGTATACACACATCAACAGTTTCTTTTGCTCGTTCTGGTGTTGTTCCTGCTCGCATTCGTATAACAGAACGCTCGCGAGCGGGTGCAAATTGAGCGGAAACACTGTAACAAAGCGATCTTCTTTGCCGCACTTGCGTGAACAACCGACCACTTGATGCTCCACCAAACACCGAAATTGCAACAGCTTCAAGTAAAACGTTTTCATCTTCTGCGCGCGGCCCATCAAAAGCAAACGCAAGGTGTACTTGATTTGTGTCCCGTTGAATCCAATGAATCCCACGATTTGTTCCTTCGGTTGTTTCAATCCTCTTTTGCGTTCCTTTCCAAGAACAAACAATGTTGCCTATAGAAGCAACGACCTCATCGTGGTGAATGTCTCCAGCAACAACAAGGATGGATCCATCGGGCACGAATGATTCAGTGTGTACTTCTTGCAACCGATCAATAGTAGCTGACTCTATTTCACGAGCAACACCATACGCCGAGCGATTAAATGGCGCAGGAAAATGATATTGGTTCAGTGCCACACCGACCAAATGTGATGGGTCGTCTTCAAGAGACTGAATAGATTGCAAACATAGGCTCTTGCACGCATCAAGCCCATCGCGCGGAAGTTCTGGGCTTAGTAAATATGCACCAATCAAAGGAATTCCCTGCACAAAGTGAGTACCCAGCATGACAGACGAAACGCGAAAAAACTCTATTCCACACGAGACCTGTCGGCGAATTCCTAGGGAGTCGAGCGCATCGTTGTGTTCTTTTGCGCTGAGTGCCGTAACACCTCGCTGCACGAGCTCTGCGAGTAACACGCTATCTCCATCGTGCTGGTTCGTCGCAACGCCCGATGGAACAGCCCAGTTGACAGCGACTGTTTTAGTTCCTGGAATGCTTTCGGTGATAACCCGAAGTCCAGAATCAAATTGATGGTGTTGAATCGTACTCATAAGAATGTTGAAGGATACAAAACTAACGTATAAAAATGTTATGTCAGCAACAAATATAAATCACAAAAACATTTCAAAAAAAACAAATTACATGTTATGTTTTGTTTTTTTTGTAAAAAAACATATTTTTGTAACAAAACAAATTTTATAAAAAACAGTAACTATAAAAAGATGTAATGCAAAAAAACCGTATTGAATGCAACGTGTACGCGTTTTTTATTCAAATGTATTGTTCACACAAAATGAAATACAACAATTCGAAACTGCAAATTGTTATTTTTTTTGTAAAGCATCTCCCGAAGTGCGTCCGATACGGTTACAACTTCTATTGACGGAACGTCCGTCAGTGGTCCAAATCGCGCGCATTGTTGAAACAAGGAGGTCAATGATCATGGCCAAAAAGAAAG
>CAZURP010000002.1:0-17961 GCA_964623715.1 uncultured Isosphaeraceae bacterium
AAGCTTTTGATAATACGGTTTTTGATACCCCACGGACGCTTTCTGTCGCGCCAAACCTTGGTGGGAAGACAATGACTCTGTTGGTCCACCCAGGTATAAAATCACACACGCATGAAGTTTGTGACGCGGTTTCGGCTTTATTTGCTTGTATTTGAAACCCAATTGTGGGAAAATACGGCAATGTGCGGGAAGCGAGAGACATTGTGATTAGAAACCTAACTCCAGGGGGAAAATTAGTGCTTGGAATGGTCGTAGATGCTGTTACTGCAGCTGCAGCGTTGTTATTCTCGGGTTGGTTTTTGAACCTCATTTTTCAAACACAAGCCGCTGAAAAACTGTGGTGGTTACCTATCGCAGCAAGCGTTATAACGGTGTCTTCGTATTATTTTATGGGGCTGTATCGCACAATTTTACGTTTTGCAGGTCCGAGATTTTTTATCAACGTAGGCGTGAGTAGTTTCATTGTTGCTGGTCTAGTCGCTTCTGTCGCACTGGCGTATATGTATGGAGAATCGATTGGATTCCCAAGGCGGGTGTTTCTCTTGTTTGCAATTACGTTGGCAATCGGTTCGGCAAGTACGCGGCTTGCTGTACGCTGGCATCTAGAAAAAGAGTCAAAAAAACACCGAGTTAAAACAATTATTTACGGGGCCGGCGACGGAGGGCACCAACTGTATTTCGCTCTTCGTCATGGCGGTCAATATTCTGTTGTTGCTTTTGTGGACGACGATCCAATGCAACAACGGCGAAAAATTCATGAAGTAAGTGTGTTTTCACCAAAAAAACTTGGGTCACTTATTAAAGACAAAAAAGCAGAAGTCGTTTTGTTGGCAATGCCAGGTATTTCACAACCGATCCGAGCGGAAATTGTTTCTCAATTGCAACAATTTGATGTAGTAGTCAAAACAACACCCAAACTATCCGATCTAATTTCAGGCAAAGCAAGCTTAAGCGACATTCACGATTTATCCACTGAGGATTTGATGAATAGATCTGCAGTGGCAACAGACGAGGAATTGGCAGGCCGCTGCGTGGGCGGGAAATCCGTTCTCATAACTGGCGCCGGCGGTTCAATTGGTAGCGAGTTATGCAGACAAATTGCAAGCAGAAAACCAACAACAATCGTTTTGTACGAAATGACCGAGAGTGCCTTGTTTTATATTGAACAAGAACTACTGAACATTGTTGCAAAAATGGTCGAGAACATTGCCATTGTGCCAGTGATTGGTTCAGTCCTGGACACAACGCGTTTAAAAGAAACAATGCTTCGGCATAATGTAGCTTCAGTGTTTCACACTGCCGCATATAAACACGTTCCTATGGTCGAGGCCAACCAAATTGAAGGAGTTCGAAATAATGTGCTCGGCACAATGAGGGTGATGGAAGCTTGCGACTGGGCAAATATTAAATCTCTTGTTGTGGTGAGTACTGACAAAGCAGTTCGTCCCACAAACTTAATGGGCGCAACAAAACGGTTTGCTGAGTTAATTGTCCAATCTCTCGCAGAAAATACCCCAAACATGGATGTTTGTATGGTTCGGTTTGGAAACGTGCTTGGCTCTTCTGGTTCGGTTATCCCAACATTTCAAGAGCAGATTAAACGCGGTGGTCCGGTGACGGTGACGCACAAGGAAATGACAAGGTATTTCATGACAATTCCAGAAGCCTCTCAACTGGTGTTGCAAGCTGGCGCAATGGCAGATAATGCTGAGGTTTTTGTTTTGGACATGGGCGAACCAAAACTGATTTATGAGTTAGCAAGAGACTTGATTGAACTTTCCGGCCATCAAATCCTTGATAGAGAGCACCCGAGCGGCGATATCGAAATCATTTACACAGGATTGCGCCCAGGAGAAAAAATGCATGAAGAACTGTCGCTAGACGGTTGTTTGGAGCAGACTAATCACCCCAAGATTCGTCAATCGTTAGAAGGCGACTGTGATTCTAAGGCAATTATGTTGTTTGTTGAACAACTTGAAAAAGCCATCGAGAATTATGATGAAAATGAAGTCGTGCGCATTGTTTGTTCAGCTGTACCAGAGTACGTTCCATCGAAGGCAATGCTGTTACCTAATCCGAGGGTGGCCGTTAGCACAAGTGTGCAAGTTTCTACAACCGTGTAACAATTATTCCAACCATGTGTTTTTTGGGTAGAATTCCTCAACATGAGCAAACAAGAACACCCCAACGAACCAGTTCCACCCCAAGAAATTGATCTTGTCGATATCGCCGCGGTATTATGGCTCCGCAAAACGGGCATTATCCTTGTGAGTTTCGTCAGCACATTGCTTGCTTGTGCGGTTTTCGTTCAGGGCAATTCGAGTTACCGGGTTTCTGCAGCTGTGCTTGTTGGCAATGTAACTTCAACAGCGAACAACGGTTTAATAGAATCGCAACAACTCATGACAGCGAGCAAATCGGAACAATTTCTCGAACAGGTATTGTTACCGGCAGAAGCTGCTAGCGTGGAAGTTTCTGATGGCCCTGTTGACACTTCTAAGATTTCAATCGATGCACATCGTGGCAAGGGTGAGAGTGGAGGTGTTATTGTTATTTCTGCGACCCCTGATTCTGAAAACGTCGAGAAGATGAAGTCGGTTATTGGTGGCGCAGCCAAATCGTTGGTTGTCATTCAAAACACGTATCTAGAGAAGAAGTCAACTTTAAGATCGGTAGAAATCAACAAGGTCAAACTAGAAATTGAACTAGCGCAAAATAAAGCAACACTTGCAAATTTAAAGCAGACGCTTGTTTCCGAAGAACGTGCAAACCAATTACTCTTTGACCTAGCGACAGAAAAAGTGCTCCAGGAGCAAAAGAAATCCTTGTTAGAGCAAGCAGTGGCGAGTGCAAAATCTGAACTTGCCGAAGTGCAACTTGTTGTTCATTCAGAAAAAACAACGCTTCAGAGAGTAAAGAGCCTCGTTCCAATTCTCGAATCGAGACGAGAGGAATTGGTACTTCAGTTAGATGCACTTAACGTTTCAAGAACGAAGTTGTTTGAATTGATAAACAAAACAGGATCGAACGGGTTGTTCTCAGAAGCTCTTTTGGCAATTGATGGAAGAGATAACCGTTTTCGCTCTTCAATTTCCGAAATAGACAAGCAACTGTTATCAGACATTCCAGCACAAGAGGCAACTGCTCGGCAGGCGCTTTTAAATGGGCAGGTAAACATAACAACATTACACCAATCTCTGGCGGTAGCCGAGCAGGCGGTTGCTGTGTTTGATGTGGAACAGGCCTATGAACAAAGAGGCTTGGAAGAAAAAGGGAACGCAATCGACGTGCAACTTGCCGGGCTTGACGCAGAGCAAGCGGCAAAAATTCAACTCCTCGAACAGCAACTTGCAGGTCTTGAGTTAATTTTCGAACAATCAACCGAATCAACGGTTATTGCTCCTGTTGCAGCAAAAAAACAGGCTGGCAAGTCGATGTTTGTATACGTTGTTGTTGGCGCGTGCGTTGGCGTGTTTCTAGGGTGTTTTCTAGCACTATTCTTGGAGCTGCTCGCAAAGGCAAAAGAGCGCGCTTGCGAACTAGCTTGAGTGTTCTAGAATAAACGAACCGCGCGAATCTTTTCCCACGGTAACGATTGGCGAGTTTGGTTCATGGTAAAGAACCATCCGCCAACCTTCGGCATGGGCTTGCTCAAGAAGATTTTTTTTGGTTTGTGCATTGTCCCATGGCAACATGTCGTATCCCATGGAGTATGCAAGACCAACATGGTTTCGTGTTGGCATGACGTCTGAGCAAAAGCAAATAGTGCCAATCTCATCTTCAAACTCAATTGACTGAAGTCCCCACGTGTGTCCTTTACGAACAGAGAGGTGGATGTCATTGAAGACCGTGCTGTCACCATCAACAAGTTCAACACGGTCGCGAATGGAGTCAAGCACGCGTGGTAAATACGTTCGACTCATCGTAGAACGGTTGTTATTTGCGTCGATCCACTCTTGTTTTTGTACGATGACTTTTGCACTTGGAAGAAGCATAACACCTGCAGCATGATCAAAGTGCAAGTGTGACAGAATCACATACTCAATTGAATCTGGATCGATGTTTTGTTCTCGCAGTGCGTCTAGAATGGTTTTGCCATTCATGGCGAACATATCGACTTCTTTTTCGTTCCACCCATCGCCGTAACCCGTTTCGACTAGCACGCGCCGGCCATTTTTTTCAAGCAAAAGGCAGTTGCATGCTTCAGGTATTCTGTTTTGTTCGTCAGGCTCGACTAATCGCGACCACAGCGCCTTTGGAACAACGCCAAACATTGAACCTCCATCAAGCCGGAATCTTCCCGCGTCAAGGAGTGTCCACTTCCAGGTCATGCCTTGACAAGTCGTGCGCGAATGTCATTGCAATTTGCAAGTGCGTTTCTTGTATCGATGACAAGCGATGCGTTGAGTGCGATGACATCCCAATCAATTGAAGAGTGGTCAGTAACTACAACAACGGCATCAAAACCAGAAACAGTTTCTGCAGTGAGTTCTATAGATGATAGATCAACATTATGTCCACGCATTTTTGGAAACACAGAAACATGCGGATCATGGTATTCAACGCATGCTCCGCGTTCGATCAAGTCTTCAATAACAAAGACAGCGGGTGTTTCTCGGATATCGTCAACGTCTGGTTTGTATGCAACGCCAACAATTAAAATTTTGGCACCCCGTAGCGACTTTTTATCATCGTTTAGCGCGGATCCAATTCGATCGACAACGATGCCTGGCATTTTTTGGTTCACTTCACCGGCAAGTTCAATGAAACGGGTCGGCATGCCAACCTCTTTTGCTTTCCACGTTAAGTAGAACGGGTCGATTGGAATGCAGTGTCCCCCGAGGCCCGGGCCTGGGTAAAACGCCTGAAATCCAAAAGGTTTTGTCGCGGCTGCTTCGACTACTTCCCAAATGTCAACATTCAATTTTTCTAGAATGAGCTTCATCTCATTGACAAGAGCAATGTTGACAGAACGGTAAATGTTTTCAAGGAGTTTTGCAGACTCAGCAACTTCTGCAGAAGAGACAAGGTGCGCACATTGAATAACTCTACTGTAAAACGTGTATGCGATATTGCCACTCACTTCGTCAAGCCCGCCAACAAGTTTTGGGATTGTTTGTGTTGACGCGGACTTTCGACCCGGATCTTCTCGTTCTGGGCTGTACGCAACGAAGAAATCTTCGCCATGCGTTAATCCACTCGCTTCAAGAATCGGGAGCATCTCGTCGCGGGTTGTTCCTGGATATGTTGTTGATTCAAGAACCACAAGCTGTCCCTTGCGAAGAACATTCGCAACGGCTTGTGTGCTTTCAAGCACGTAGGTAAGATTGGGTTCATTATGCGCACCAAGTGGGGTTGGGACGCAGAGCAAAATAATGTCAGCATCTTTTAGCGCTTCTGGATTGTCCGTTGCGGAAAACCTATCTGCCGTGGCGATCTCTTTTGAAAAGTCATCGCCAAGGTGCTTGAGGTATGGGGTGCCGTTATTTAAACACTCAATTTTGTTTGGGTCAACATCAAAACCAAGGACCTCATACCCGGCATCAAAGACGGCAACTGCAAGAGGGAGGCCAACGTACCCCATGCCAACAATGCCGATGCAAGCAGTCTTGTTTTCAATTTTTGAAAGTAACTCAGCGGAAGTAGTCGTCATTTGTACAGTGCTCATATGGATGGAATCAACTCTTCTGGATTTTCAAGGAGGTTGCAGATGGTGCGCAAAAACCGCGCTCCCTCTGCACCGTCAACGACGCAATGGTTGCAACTTAAACTCAGCGGCAGTACCAATCCAGCGTAGAAAGCACCGTCTTTTGTAAGTACGCGTTCTTTTGATCGGCCAACGGCAAGTATGCCTACTTCTGGGTAGTTGATAATTGGAGTTGCAAACATGCCGCCGTAACTGCCGACATTTGAGATTGTAAACGTGCCACCAGATAGTTCTTCTCGAGGAATGGATCGATCACGACACGCTTTTGCAAGCCTTGCTGTTTCATCGGCAAGTTGAATCGGGCTGAGTTTGTCAGAGTTTTTAATGACAGGAACCATTAACCCGTTATCGGTGTCAACCGCGCAACCGAGGTGTACATTTGAATGTAACAAAATTTCTTCGACAAAATCATCCACGGTCGAGTTCATGGTCGGGTGCTTTTTGAGCGCCTTAGTCACCGCGGACATGAGGAACGGAAGCAAACTAAGTTTTCGCCCCATGAGTTCACTCAGTGCCTTGCGTTTTTTATCAAGCAGTGTGACATCCGCTTCATCAATCACTTGGAAGTGTGCCGCTTTCTGTAAACTATTTGTCAATGCTTCAGCAATTTTCCTTCGAATGCCTCTAAATGGAATTCGCTCAGAAACACCTTCTTGGGGAACGCTCACGCGAGTTGCAAGATCAGCAGCTGGCGCTGGTTCAATGACTGGAGTAATTGGCCCTTTGGTCCGTTGTGGTACAGGTGCAACGGAGTCTTTTGTGTCGTGAGATTCAACGTCTGACGCGGTCACTCGACCGCCACGGCCAGTGGGTGTGACTTGATTGATGTCAACGTTTTTTTCTTTTGCAATGCGTCGAACTGCTGGGGTCGCAGACGCTTTTGTGCCGACATTTGTTGTGGATTCTGGTGTGGTCCGAGCAAAGCTTGCTGGGACGCTCATGCTGTCATCAACTTGGCCAACAACACAGCCAGTATCCGGTGGCGCATCAGTCGTTTCGGCAGTAGGACTATCTACAGGGGACTGTGGTTCTTCTCCGCCAACTTCATAATTCACAAGAATGCTACCGACATTAATGATATCGCCCTCGCTACCGTTGAGCGATTGAATGACACCCGTCCACGGACTTGGCACTTCAACAAGTGCTTTGTCTGTTTCCATTTCGGCGAGGGTTTGGTGCTCTTGCACAGTATCACCAACTGACACTCGCCATTTGATGAGCTCTGCTTCATGCACACCTTCACCGAGGTCGGGAAGAATGAAATGCGATTTATCTGCTGGTTGTTTTGTTGCCATAATAATTAAGAAGAATCGCCGCAGAGCCGCTGAGGCGCAGAGGGGTATTGTAGTATTTTTCTTGTGAGTCCATCAACTAATTTCTTAGAGTTAAAGTTAAGAAGAAGCCCAACTTGTAACTCCGTTGCGTAGAGATAACGGAGCAATTGAGCCTGATGTACGGGCAGTACCCGCTCAATTGCTTTTATTTCCAAACAGACAAGGTTATTTACAACAATATCAATCCGATAGCCAATCCCCAAATCATGCCCACGATACATTATTGGAACAGGTACTTGACATTCAGGGATCAAACCTGCATATTTTAGTTCAATTGCAAGTGCTTTTTCATATATTGTTTCCAACAGTCCGGGGCCCAGCGCTTTGTGGACAGTAATCGCAGTTCCAATAATTTGCTCCGTGAGCTCTTGGTGTGGATATTTATTTTGTTTCATATGCAGAATTATCCCAGTTGTTTGGCGCCAATCTCAATAAAACTACTTTTTCAAACCTAAATTTCTTCTCTCAGCGCCTCTGCGGCTCTGCGGCAAACCCATATCTTTGTATTTCTTCTCTCAGCGCCTCAGCGGCTCTGCGGCAAAAAAAACAGGGTTGCGTCAGTCAATACGCCAGCGTCTCGGTAATAGCCTTACCGATGCGCTGCGCATCTGGAAGATAGTCAAGTTCAAGTTTATAATACGGCATAATGGTATCGAAGCCACATACGCGTTGAACAGGCGCTTCAAGATGCAAGAAGCAGTGTTCCATGACACCAGCTGCAATTTCTGCACCTAGCCCACAAGTTTTTGGTGCTTCATGCACAACAACGCAACGGCCTGTTTTGTTCACAGAATGCGCAATCGTGCCCATGTCTATAGGTGAAATTGTTCGTAGGTCGATCAGTTCGATGGACTTGCCAGATTTTTCGATGGCGTTCATACACTGCACAACAGTTGCGCCCCATGAAACCATTGTAAGTTCGTCGCCTTCACAAACAGTTCGAGCCTCACCAATTGGAATTGTGTATTCATCTTCTGGAACTTCTTCGCGGAACGCTCGGTAAATACGTTTTGGCTCAAAGAAAATAACAGGGTTTGGATCGCGAATGGCGCTGATTAACAAACCCTTTGCATCGTACGGTGAGGAAGGCATCACAATTTTAAGTCCTGGCGTGTGCGTATAAATTGCTTCGGGGCTGTCGCTGTGTAACTCTGGCGCATGAATGCCGCCACCAACAGGAACGCGGAGCGTAAGTGGACACGTAACACCACCGCGAGTTCTACTGTTAAATCGCGCTGCTTGATTTGTTAGTTGATCAAACGCGGGTCCCATGAAACCCTCAAATTGAATTTCTGGGATTGGTCGAAGTCCGCCCATTGCCAAGCCGATTGCAGTGCCCATGATTCCAGACTCAGCGAGCGGAGCATCGACAACACGGTCACCACCGAACCGCTGGAATAGCCCTTCTGTTGCCCGGAACACGCCACCGTTTAGACCGATATCTTCACCGAGAAGAAGCACTCGAGAATCTTTTTCCATTTCTTGGATAAGGGCAAGGTTGATTGATTGTACAAGTGTAAGGTTTGCCATTATTGCACCGCGCCTTCTTGAGTAGGCACCGAAACTTGTGATGAATCTTGCCCAAGACTGCTTGTGCGCATTGTTTGGCGCTGCAATTGAAGTTGTGGTGATAGTTCGGTGAACATGCAATCAAAAAAGTCATTTGACGTTGGTGCATCTATCTCTTCTGCATTTTTAACTACTTCAGAAACAATTTGTGAAGCTTCAGCAAGTTGCTCTTCTTCTTTAGAAGAGGACCATAAATCTTTTTGTTCGAGATAATTACGCAACCGAATCATTGGGTCGCGTTTTTCCCACATAGCGAGTTCGTCAGCATCGCGGTACCGACGTGCGTCATCAGCAGTTGTGTGATCGCCAAGGCGATATGTGAGGGCCTCGATAAAAGTTGGACGATTGTTTTCCCGAGCGTTTTTGACAGCGTCCCGAATAACTTTGACCATTGCGAACAAATCGTTTCCATCAACTTGCACACAGTCCATGCCGTATGCAATTCCACGCTGCGCAACCGTTGGCGCAGAACACTCAAGTTTCGTAGGAGTGGAAATCGCCCACCCATTGTTTTGGCAAACAAATACGACGGGTAAATCAAGGTTTGCAGCAAAGTTCGCCGCCTCATGAAAGTCGCCTTCGCTTGTCGCTCCGTCGCCAAAGAACGTGCAAGCAATTCCACCATCTTTTTTGTATTTGCTTGACCAAGCAAGTCCAGTTGCGTGCAACATCTGTGAACCGATTGCGATTGCAAGTGGAGTTACGTTACATTCATCGATATGATTACCGCGTTCATCACCCATCCAATGCAACAGAATCTTTTCCATCGGGAGTCCACGCCAGAAAAGCCCAGAGTTTTCTCGGTAGCACGTCACCATCCAGTCTTTTTTTTCCAGGACGTATGCTGCAGCGAGGGATGGAACTTCCTGCCCGCGATTTTCTGGGTATGTGCCCATTCGCCCAGATCGCTGTAACTTAAATGCAATCTCATCAAAGTGCCGGCAAACCATCATGTGTTTGTACATTGCCACAAGGTCGTCATCAGAAACGAGACCTTCGCCAAGCTGGGCATCGAAGTTTCCATGTTCATCAAGAATAGAGACGTGTTGAATCTTGGTTTCAAAAAAACTTTTAACTGGGATGGTTGGCTGTCTCCTTTTGACCAGAAATAAGTTGTTGTTCAAACTATACCGCAGCGGCGTATGTTGAACTTGCCGCTTCACCGCGTTGCAAAATTTGCACAGAAGTGTCAAATATCTCATCATTTTTTAACTGGAGCACTTCGTCACTCATACCAAGATGCATTCCTGCGAGGTGAATGAGGCCGCCTGCGTTTACAACAAAGTCAGGCGCATACACAATGCCTACTGTTTTTAATGCAACGGCATCTTCTTCAGGATCACCAAGAATGTTGTTCGCGGCACCACACAAAATTTTGCAACGGAGTTCTGAAACTTTGGATCCGTCAATAACACTACCGAGCGCACACGGCGCAAGGATATCGCACTCTTGCGTAAGAATGTCAGCGTCGTGCACCGCGGTGCAACCGTATGTGTCAACAACATAATCAACACTCTTTTTGTTTATGTCTGCAACGGTGACGTTGGCGCCAGCGTCGGTGAGGAGCTTGCATAAGCTTTCACCAACATGCCCAACACCCTGAATTGCAACTGTAACTCCAGAAAAATCATCACCAAGACCCGCGTGCAATAAACTTGCGCGCATGCCGTGGAACGTGCCCATGGCTGTCCAGGGCGATGGGTCACCGCCTCGTGAGACGGTTTCTCCGCCCATGACATGATTCGTTTCGGAAGCCATCCAATCAATAAATTGTGTATCAACCCCAACATCTTCAGCTGCAATATATGCACCATTAAATGTGTTGACGAACTTGCCCATAGCTCGCGCTTCCGCTTCAGTGCGGGGCTCTTCACGGTGTGGAAGCATGATGACGCTTTTTGCACCACCCATCGGTAAACCAGAAACGGCAGCCTTGTACGTCATTCCTTTAGACAAGCGAAGGACGTCATACACAGCATCTGCTTCTGATTCGTAATACCACCTTCTCGTTCCGCCAAGGGCGTTACCAAGAACCGTGGAATGAATAGCAACAATTGCCTTCAGGCCTGTTTCTTCGTCGTGATGAAAGCAAAGGCGCTCGTGTCCTCGTTCGGTAAGTTGCTCAAAAATGGAATCGGTGTCATGCATAGTGTGTATCGTAAATGAATTAGTGTGTCGTGGTTTCTTCTTGTTGCAGGAATAACGACCCACCACCAAACTGCTGGATACCTTCCTGGTCGTTTACTTTGCCTTTTCCAAGCGCGTCTTTGTTTGGGGTACTTTCTGGAATGTAATAATCGCTATTTGGAAGTGTTTCACCAAATTCCCAAGTTTTTTCAGCGGCTTTAAGCATAGTTCCGTCTGGGTTTTCACGCAGGCCGCGAAGCCAACCGTTAATTTTGTAGGTGCCGTAGTCCATGATGTAATCCAGCATCGCGCGATCATGATCGACTTGTTTCGCCTCTGCGCCACTTCGCACAGTTTTATCCATCTTTGAGATAGAGCAAGCCATAGCGTGAATCCAAATGGATATCCAACTCAAACGGTACTGTGTTGTTTGGTTTGTAATCAAAGACTCTTCTTTTTCTTTGAACATCAATTTTACTTGGTGTGAAAATTCTCGGATGTGGTTCGATAAAGTTCTGGTGTGCCCTTCAAGCGAAGCATCCGCCATTGTAATTTTTGGAGCGGCGCGCCTGACCCCAAGGAACAATTCCATGCCAATTTTCATTGCAGCGCCCATGTGTTTCAGCGGGTTGGCTTTTACGCCAAGCATGAACTCGCCAAGTTGTTTTGATCCATAAGCGAACACGAAACTGTGCATTACTTCGTTTGCGCCCTCAACGATTGGGTTGATTCGTGAATCTCTCCAGAGCCGTTCAACTTCATTTTCTGTCATGTAGCCTTCACCACCCATGACTTGCATCGCTTCGTTTGTGCAACGGAAACCATACTCAGAACAGAACACCTTACAAACCGCGGTTTCAAGCATGATGTCCTCGTCGTTGCGGTCAACCATTCCGGTTGTCACATACAACATCGCATCCATCGCCCAAACAAATGCACCCATGCGTGCGAGGCGTTCCTTCATTAACTCAAACTCACCGATTGGTCTATCAAACTGGTATCGGTATTGTGCCCACTTAACTGCTTGTTCGTACGCGGCTGCTCCCGCGCCAACCATGCCAGCTGCGAGTGTGCAACGACCCCAGTTTAGGCACGTGAGCGCTAATACAATACCCTTACCTTCCTTGTGCAAGAGGTTTTCACGCGGCACTTTTACATTTGTAAACCGAACTCGACCTTGCCATGTGCCCCGAATGCCGCACTTAGAACGGTTGCGACTAAAGACGTCAACGCCTTCCATGTCTGGCGAAACAATGACTGCGTTAAACTTCTCTTTTGTTTTGCCGGTTTTTGGGTCGGTCATTTTATACTTTGCCATCACGGTGAACATGCAAGATTGTGCAGCTGAAGTTGCCCACTTTTTTTCACCATTGATGATGTAGTACTTTCCACATTCAGTTAACTCACAAGTCGTGTGTTGTCCTTGTGCATCACAACCGACATCTGGTTCTGACAAGCAAAATGCACTGAGCGCTTCGTTGGCTATTTTTGGTAGCCAGTATTGTTTTTGTTCTTCAGTGCCGAACAACGTAACAGCATTGCAACCGATGGAAAGATGCGCAGAAGCCATGACGGCAGAAGAGCCACAAGAACGACCGATGCGTTCGAGAACTCTGTTGTAACTTGTGACACCAAACCCTTGTCCGCCATATTTTTTCGGGACAATCATGCCGAAGACGCCCAATTCAAAATATCGCTTGATAACCCATTCTGGTATCTCTTGATTTTGGTCAATCTCGACAGTAGGGTGTTCATTGCGGAAGTACGCATCAAGTTCTTCGAGCATTTTATCGCACCGAGCACGTTCTTCTGCTGGCTCTACCGGGTAAGGGAAAATCATTTTTTCACGGAAGTTTCCCCAGTAAATGTTCTTGATAAAGCCCATTGTTTCTGGTTCAGGACCAAGCATTTCCTCAGCATCTTTGATTTGCTTAATATCTTTTTTGGAAACGTTCTTCAGTTGGCTGGCAAGGTCTGGTTTACTCATTTTTTGTTTATCCTTTAGACAAAAATGCATCGAGTTGTTCTCGAGCACTGGGTGTGTTTCGGAGCCTCACCAACTCACACTGTTCGACTGCAACCGCGGCGGTCCAACCTTCGCGGATACCTGTTTCAACAGCGAGGAATACCCCTTCCGCTGCCTCGGTTGTTTCTGTTTCTTTTTTTGCGATTGCGAGCGCAGCCGAATACGGTCCGGCATTGTTTGGGTCGATTGATTTTGGAACAGAACTCGTCGCTTGGCGATTTTGTATCCACGCCTCAGCGGTCGCTTGAAGCTCGTCTGCTGTATCAACGAGTTCGTCTATGAGGCCTTCCGGTAAATCAGAACTCATAAATGTGCGACCACTTGCCGTTGCCTTTATCGCGGCTACGGGATCGATTCGAGCAGGCAACATCTGTGAGCCACCCCAGCCTGGGCAAATACCAAGGCCAGCTTCTGGCAAGCCAATGGGATATGGTTTGCCTTTGCTTGTTGTTTTAGACGCAACCAGCCCGTCGCAGTGCATGGCGATTTCCAGGCCGCCGCCAAGTGTTGCCCCGTTGATACAAACAACTGTTGGGTAGGGGAGCGAAGAAATTCGCCCGAAAACCGTTGTTCCAAATGCAAGGTATGCATGGAGCCCCTGATCATCTAGACCATCAATTTCTTCTAGGTCAGCGCCAGCGACAAACACCCGATCACAATCGCTTCGTAGCACGAGACCCTTGATATCACTTACTTGTTCAATAGCATCGAGCGTTGTATTCAATCGCTGGATGAGATTTCGGTCAAGCACGACCACTGGTCGATCTCCACCATCGAGCCAGAGCGTCACAATTCCTGCTTCGCTTGCTTCAAATTTCAGTGTGTTTTGTTGTGTGGTGGTCGTCATGCAGTCCTTCTCTAAAAACCCATTTTTTGCTGTTTTACGCGGTTTACCGCGCCCCTCATTGTACCCGATTCTCGACCTTTTCGGGGCACAGCTACGCATGGCTCTAGGCCCATATTTTTGTACTATTTGGCTCTGAGACGTATTAAAACGCTATTTTCAGCCCAAAAAACGTCTCTGAGGAATTAATTTTAGTAATGTGGCTCAGAGACGCATTAAATTTTATTTAGCGTAGAGAGGGCGGAGGCGAGTTTGCGCTTCTGAGCCGGCGATGATTTTGGCGGATAAATCAGCGCCTTTTTGCAAAACATCGTCGTCTAACGACCCATCGAGCTCATTAAGCCACCTTTTTGTGGTGGCGAGGGCGTTTTTTCCGCCCTTCGCTAGGTTTTCAGCAAATTCGTTCACCGCGCTAGGCAAATCATCTAATCCACATAAATGCGTTGCTAAACCTGCCTCAAAACCCTGTTTACCGGTCATCGTTCCGCCCGCAAGCAACATCGCGCGAGCTCTACCAGCACCAAGTTTTTTCATTAGCCATGGCGCTACAACGGCTGGACAAACCCCGAGATCAACCTCCGGGTACCCAACCTTTGACTCAGCATGTGTAAAAGCAAAATCGCAGACAATCATGAGACCACAACCACCGCCCACGGCCGCGCCCTGCACCCGAGCAATAGTTGGGACGGGCAGATTTCGAATTCGCTTGGAGGCTTTTGCAAGCCCACGCAACATGGTACCCATCGCTTCTGGGTCATCAATAACACCTCGCAAATCCATTCCAGCACAAAATGAACGCCCTTCCCCAGCAAGCACTAGACACCGCATATTCGAGTTCTGTTCAATATCGTCAAGCCCAACGTGCATTGCCTTAATCATTTCAGCAGAAAGCGCGTTGTGTTTCCCGGCTCGATTTAATGTGAGGGTGACAATGTTGTTTTGTTCTGTAATTCGGATCATGTGTGTGTACTCAGGTTGGGTTCATGCGAATGAGCGCGGCGAGTGCTTCGCCAGGGTCAGGCTGTTTCATGAGCGACTCACCAACGAGCACAATGTGCACACCATGCATTCGTAGTTTATCGAGATCTTCTGGGGCTGAAACTCCCGATTCGCTCACAATCGTTGTTTTGTCATCTACTACATCAACCATCCGAATGGTATGGTTGATGTCGGTCTTCATCGTTGCAAGATTGCGATTATTTATACCAAGCAAACAATATCCAGCGTGCGGAAATCCCACGTATTGCTGTACCTTGAGCAAATTACCCATGTCGTGCGCCTCGACCAATGCGGTCATGCCAAGTTCTTGCGACAATATTAAATAGTCGATTAGTTGCCCTTCGGAAAGCACCTCAGAAATAAGTAATACGGCATCTGCGCCAGCAGCTCTGGCTTCCCAAATTTGATAGGCATCGATAATAAAATCTTTTCGTAAGACCGGCAGACTAACAGTATTACGAATTTGAGGAATAAAATCAATGTTTCCACCAAAAAAATGCGTATCAGTCAAACAAGAGATAGCGGTAGCGCCCGCCTTCTCGTACGCTTTAGCAATGGCGACAGGATCAAAATCTTCACGAATGACTCCCGCTGAAGGGCTCATACGTTTTACTTCTGCAATAACACTCGTGCTTCGTTTTGTGTGCCCATTCACAACAGCACCGAAAAAATTTCGAGGTTTCTCTCGAGCCTCTGCTTCTGCGCGAACCTCATCGACAGGTTTAGCTTCTCGAAGTTTCGCAACTTCAACGCGTTTGTATTCAATAATGTCATTGAGTGTGATTGTCATCTGTTCGTCAGTTGCCAAGGGTAACGAAGATGCGCCAGTTGTGGAAGTGCCAACCCTTGATTTAACAACGCTACTTCTCACCGGCTTCGCCATCGCTATCGGAATTTGGTTCGTAAAGTCTGGCCAAACAAAACTTCCAAGGCGAGGTTACCTTGACCCAGCAATCACTCCAACCATGGCGCTCCTCCTTTGTTTCGCGATGTTCCTCCTTGCGGGCGTTGGCGCGTGGTGGGGATATTCGCAAGTACCAGAGCAAACCGAAACACTTGTCGGAACGGCTTGGATACTCGGCGCATCGATGATTGCGCAATTGCCAATAGTGTTGCTCTACGCAAAATTACGCAGAAAATGTGGTTCAAGGCACATAATGCCTGTTTCGGCAGTCACATTTGCCGTATTTGTCCCGCTTGCGCTTGCGGTTGCAGGGCTTGGGCATGCAGTTTTAGTTGCGCTGGGCCTCGAAATTCCAACAGAATTAGGACACAAAACCCTTGAGCAACTCGCTTATGCGCCCATGGACGCACCAACGTGGGTGGTCATAGTATGCGTCACACTTGGGGCGGGAGTTTTTGAAGAAGTTATGTATCGCGGACTAATTCTTCCTTCACTTGCAGCTATTATTGGAGGCAGAACAGTCTGGCGAGCAATTTTACTCACAAGCGCCTTGTTTGCAGTCATGCATATTGGTGCCGCTCAGCCCTCCGCAATTGTTGGGCTCTTTTTCCTTTCGGTTGGGCTGTGCTGGGCTCGGGTGAAGAGTGGAGGAGTCCTTGCCCCAATCGTAATTCATACCGTTTTCAACGCAATGAATATAGCATTTGTTTACAGTACGAATATATGAGTACACGCGAAGTCATTCTTACAGGCGATACCCCCACGGGGCAGTTGCATCTTGGTCACTATTTTGGTTCGGTTCGGCGGCGAGTTGAGTTGCAAGAAACGCACGATTGCTATTTCTTGCTTGCAAACATGCATGCGTACACAACGCGCTTTGATCAGCCCGAAGAGATTCACGCAGACACACTAGAAATTGTTCGCGATTATTTAGCGATGGGCATCGACCCAAACAAGTCTGCAATTTTGTTGCAATCAGAAACGCCCGCTATTGCGGAACTTACTTTTTTGTTTGCAATGTTGTTGCCATTCAATCGAGTTATGCGAAACCCAACGTTAAAAGAAGAGATAAAAGTAAAAGGTCTAGGAGAAAATTATAGTTTTGGTTTCCCTTTATATGCCGTTGGACAAACGGCGGACATACTCGCGTTTCGCGCGCATTCCGTACCCGTCGGCGAAGACCAAATTCCACACATCGAACTCACCCGTGAAGTCGCTCGGCGTTTTAATAAACTCTATTGTGGAGTTGACGAAAATATTGAAGACGATGATCCAATCATGATTAAAAAGGGAGTATTTCCAATTCCACGAGCCGATGTCGGGAAAGTTGGAAAGCTAATGGGTACTGATGGCATAAACAAAATGAGCAAGTCTCTGAACAACGCTATTTTGATTACAGACACTCCCAAAAAAGTAAAGAAAAAACTTGGGCAACTGTATACAGGACGCCAATCAATGACCGATCCTGGCGATCCCGACAGCGCGCTTATGCATTATGTAGATATCTTTATTCAAGATAAAGACCGCGCTGCTGAGCTGAAAGACAAATATGTTCGAGGGGATAACATTGGCGATGGACACATCAAAGTTGAAATTGCAGAATCAATAAGCGAGTTACTTGCGCCAATGCAAGAACGAAGAGCGCAGTACGACGGTGATGACGACACGATCATTGACATCATTCGAGACGGTACCGCAAGGGCAAACGTTAAAACAGAGGAAACACTCGCCATGGCAAAAGAGGCGTGTGGCCTCGGATTTTTTGGCCGTTCCTTATCTTTTGGAAATTCACAATGAAAATATTCGTAAGTATTTTGTTCCTTTTCTTTTTGGCTGCGTGCCAAAATCCCTCAGGAAATCCAAAGCTAGCATCAGCCCCATATCCAATGGAGTTGCACGTTTCTAATTCCGTGCCGATTCAAGTTATCCGAGACGAAGAATTTGTGCAAGTGGTAAACAGCACGGCGGACGATTACAACGAAGCAACCCTTTGGGTGAACCAAAGATACTCAGTAAAACTCCCAGCACTTCTTGCTGGTAAAACAATGAAACTGAATCTTTGGTCGTTGCGCGATTCCTTTGGCGAACAATTTAATGCTGGTGGAGTTTGGCGAACAGATGAGCCGACACCACTGGTCATTGCAGAACTACAAATTGGCGAAGAACAACCATTGGTCGGTTTAGTGGTTATTGGTCAGCAGGAGTAAGGCATGTCTGTCAACATGAAACCTTCGCAACCGAGCGATGTGTCACATGTTGACATTGCCGATTTTGCAAAAAACCTATCCATTGACCGGAGAATTCCAAAAACGGTGCAAGGGTTCGATGTTCCCTTTTATCAAGCTGGGCTTGCTGGATACAGCGATGGCGCAATGCGAATCATTGCACGGCGGCACGGATGTCCTTTTTGCGTCACTGAGGCGTTGCTCGACCGCACACTTATCAATGGCG
>CAZURP010000002.1:17971-25951 GCA_964623715.1 uncultured Isosphaeraceae bacterium
GACCACCCGGATTTGCTCGCACACCACGCAGGGTAAATAAAATCAACCACGGCTGCGGGCCTGGACGACCATCCAATTGCTGGACAAGTAATCGGAACTGTGCCTGAAGAAATGGCGCAGGGTGCGTTTATTCTTTCAGAGATGGGATACGAGGTCATTGACGTCAACTTGGCTTGTCCAGTAAAAAAAGTCAGAAGAAGAAATCGCGGTGGGCATTTTTTGACGGTTCCCTGCGAAGCGCAAGATGTTTTGTCTGCGGTTCGCGAAGCAGTCCCAGATACTATTCCAGTCACGGTAAAACTTCGCCGCGGATGGGACGACACGTCGGACTCATCTGAAAATTTTTACGCAGTTTTCGATCACGCGTACGAGGTGGGATACAGTTGGGCAACGGTTCACCCACGAACCGTTGAGCAAAGATACGTTGGTCCGTCTGATTGGTCCTTTTTAAAAGAGTTAACAACACGCAGACCAGACGCGCTTGTGTTTGGAAGCGGTGACATTTGGTGTGCCGCGGATATTTTTCGAATGATGGAGCAAACTGGCGTACATGGAGTTTCTGTTGCACGTGGTTGTATTGGAAATCCTTGGATTTTTACACAAGCACGAGCGTTGTTGAAAGGTGATGCACCACTGCCGCCGACAGTGGAACAGCAACGAACGGCTTTGCTTGACCACATTGCTCTGTGTACAAAGTTGCACGGCGAGAAGAAGGGTTCTCGGCTTATGCGTAAGTTCGGTATGCAGTTTTCGAAATTTCACCCAAAAGCAGAGGAAGTTCGGTCGCGCTTTATTCAATCTCAGTCACTGAAAGAGTGGCAAACGGTTATCGAAGAGTTTTATTTTTCTTCGAAGAGTTGACGCTGTTTTTTTGTAAGCAGATTCAAAATAACATCGATAGTTGAGATGTTAAACTCTTGAATTTCAGCACTTTTTTGTAGCAGTTTGTTTTTGATTTTATAGATAGCAGAACCTGCTTGCATTCCACACCCTCGCGACCATGGGTCAAAACCTAGTTGCGCTCTCGTTTTCACGACAAGGTCAACAACAGCTTGGTTTTGTTTGTTGTGTATGGTGCTCCAAAGAGATACTTGCTGGCGAACACTTGCGAGTGTATTTATATCCGTGATATTTTCAAATACCCACTGTTTTGCAAAAAGCACTTCTTCGCCGGTGTCGAGTTGTGGATAGAGTGTAAGCAAAACCTCTTCGTTTATAGAGGGAGCAATGATTTGAAGGTATTTACCCCAACGCTCCATCGCTTGTTTTTCATATATTCTGCATTTCTCAGTTTCGCCCAACGTTTGCATGGCGATACCGTTGTACCTATCTGTACGATCTTCATCTATGTTATTCTGCAAAAACGAATCGACCCGTAAAATAGTTTTTGCTGGCATATTTGGAATGTCCACCCAAACAACACCATGCCACGGGTTCTTCGCCTCCCTTGCCCGAAGCAATACAGTTCTTCGAAGATTGGCGATGTTGATTTTCCACTCCGCACTTTCGTTTAGCACATGTAGCGACGAAAGCAAAGTATCGAACAATTCGTCAACGGCTTGCTCTTTGCTTAGTTGCAACATAAGAACGCCAACGGGTGGCGCTTCAATTTCTTCCTCGCACGAGTAATCTTGCTCTACTGTGAGTATTTGTTCAAGATAATCATCAAAAACAGCACGAGCAATAAACCCCGTGTCTTCTTGTAACGAACTGCCGAATGCTTGTTGAAAATCTTCCTCAGTGCATAACGGTTGGAGCCCATTTGACATCCCCAGAATCGCCACCAATAGTAAACCCATGCTCATGCCCCCATTCTACCAAACAAATTAATACGTCTCAGAGCCACATTAATAATGTGGCTCTGAGACGTATTAATTATGCATCGCGTTATGGCCTGGGGTGGAATTTTTCGATTATGGCCTTGAGTTGGGAACGGTCAATATGCGTGTATATTTGGGTTGTGCCGATGTCACTATGGCCAAGGAGTTCTTGGACGACCCGTAGATCGGCGCCACCAGCGAGCATATGTGTTGCAAAACTGTGACGAAGAGTGTGAGGATGCACTTCGCCAAGGTCGGCATTCTTTGCAAGTTTTCGAATGATTTGCCACACAGCAACGCGTTCAAGTGGCCGCCCAGTATTTGAAAGCAACAGCATTCCCTCGTCACGCCCATCTTCAAATCGCACAAGTTTTGGGCGAAGTTCTGTGGTGTATTGCTTTATGGATTCAATTGCTGGTTTGCCAATTGGGACGAGTCGTTGTTTGTTTCCTTTTCCAGTCACCATAACAACCGCAAGCGCTTCCTTAAAATCATCGGGTTTAATTCCGGCGACTTCACTTGCTCGCATCCCTCCGGCATACATGAGTTCCACAAGTGCTCGGTCTCGCTGCCACAACCGACCAAACGATGGGTTTGCCGCTTCAATGAGTTGTTTCATTTTCTTTGGTGATAAAACATCTGGCAACCGCTTCCAACGTGTTGGCGTCTCTAGAAGACGCGCCGGATCACTTTCAATTCTATTTGACGCCTGTAAAAAACGAAACAACATTCGAATGGTAGAAAGATGCCTTGCAACACTCGATGCCTGCAAACCACGGTCTTTGTGAAGATATCGCACGTGCGCAGCAAGGTGTTTTGGCGTTACATCACTGCAGCACACTACCCCCGAGGCGAGCAGGTCGTCACGCAATAAATCCAAGTCATGACGATATGCCTCGAGTGTCGCTGGAGACAAACCCGCCTCAACCCGAAGGAATCCAAAAAAGTCACGAACCTGTTGGTCGTAGTTCGACTGCTTTGCCATTGATTGTCATATCTAAAGACGCGTTGTAAGTAACACCGGCAAGTTGTCGGTACATCGTGCAAGATTTGAACGACCCAAAACAGACACTGCACGCTTCATCGAGCCGCCCGAGGGTAAAGTGACTTGAACATGCCGAGTGCCCATCTTCAATGTATGGACAACAGTGTAAAGTTGAAAGTTGTGGTTGTGGTCTCGCCATCTCGCTGATTCAATATCGGCACGATGGTTCAATCCTAGCCAGATGTGCGGTTTACTGCCTTTTTACCCACTTTTCGAACGTTAATGCGTGGCAGTTCAGATCATCAGCCGGTTGGAATATTTCTTCAACAAGTTCCCACGTGCCTTCTCCAAACTGCGGGAAAAACGTATCACCTTCGAGCGTTGTATGGATGCGGGTGATGTGCATCGCATTCGCAACATCTATTGCAAGTGCATATATTTCTCCGCCGCCAATAACAAACAAGGGCTTGCCTTCAGTTTGATTTATTGCTTCTTCAAAAGAATGCACAACGGTCGCACCATCGACAGAAAAATCTTTCCTTCTTGTGAGCACAATATTTTTTCTGTTTGGAAGCGGTCTTCCAATCGAATCCCACGTTCGCCTTCCCATCACAATTGCACCGCCTGAAGTTATTTTTTTAAAGTGTTTCAAATCTGCAGGCAAATGCCACGGCATGTCGCCGTCTGAGCCTATGACAAAGTTTTCAGTAATCGCAACAACTATTTCCATTGTTCTACACCGCCACCGGTGCTTTTATGTGTGGATGTGGCTCGTAGTTTTTGACATCAATATCGCTGTAGCTAAAATCAAACACAGAAGTAATATCTGGATTTAGTTTCACGCTCGGCAAGGGGCGAATCTCTCTTGAGAGTTGTTCGTTTGCCTGTTCAATGTGATTTGAATACAAATGCGCATCGCCAAAGGTGTGCACAAAATCTCCAAGGCCGAGGCCGGCCGTTTGCGCGATCATCATTGTAAGCAAAGCATAAGAAGCAATATTAAATGGCACACCAAGAAAAATATCAGCACTCCGCTGATAGAGCTGGCAAGATAGTTTGTTATCAGCGACATAAAACTGAAACATTGTGTGACAAGGCGGCAACGCCATCTTGTCAACATCGCCAACATTCCAAGCACTCACAATATGGCGTCTAGAATCTGGATTGTTTTTGATCCCGTCAATGAGATTTGTTATCTGGTCAACCGTCCGGCCATCAGTTGTTTTCCAAGATCGCCACTGCGAACCATAGACTGGTCCAAGTTCGCCATTTTCATCAGCCCAATCGTCCCAAATGGAAACGCCATTTTCTTTTAGGTATGCAATATTGGTTTCTCCACGAAGAAACCAGAGCAATTCGTGAAAAATCGAGCGAGTGTGTATTTTTTTCGTTGTGACAAGCGGAAATCCATCATTTAGATTGAACCGCATTTGCCATCCAAAAACACTTCTGGTACCGGTTCCGGTGCGGTCTTCTTTCATGGTGCCATGATTGAGGACATGTTCAAGTAATTCAAGATATTGTTTCATGGCTCTAGGTTGTCGAAGATACCATACTCACACCTGATGATGGAAGACAAACGACCACTACTTGAGATTCGTGACCTAAAAGTAACATTTCCAAAAGGGAAAGAGGTACTCACCGCTGTTGATTCGGTGTCATTTTCGCTGAAGCGGGGCGTTACTCTGGGTATTGTTGGAGAGAGCGGGTCAGGTAAATCCACACTTGCAAGAGCAGTGATGCAGCTGGTTCGCCCCGAATCGGGCGAAGTCGTTTTTGATGGAGTTTCTTTATCGCGAATTGATAAAAAAGAACTTCGTAGAACTCGCATGCGAATGCAGATGGTATTTCAAGATCCTGGTGGATCTCTCAATGAACACATGCGAGTTGGAAAAATCATTACGGAGCCCCCTCTCGTCCATGGTGTTGCACATGGAAAGGAACTAACGCGTTGCGCAGAGGATCTTCTTGTAAAAGTTGGATTGGAACCAGGCGATGCAACACGGTTTCCGCATGAGTTTTCTGGTGGACAAAAACAACGCATTGCACTCGCAAGGGCAATTTCGATTCAACCGGAACTTTTGGTTTGCGACGAACCCACAAGTGCGCTGGATGTTACTGTGCAGGCAAAAATATTGCAACTTCTTTCAAAGCTCAGGGACGAACTTGGTTTAACAATATTGTTTACTACACATGACCTTGCTGTTGTAAATGAATTTTGCGATGAAACAATTGTGATGTCTCAAGGAAAAATTATTGAACAAGGAAGCACAGAATCTGTGATTCACAATCCATCGCATGAGATTACAAAGGAATTAATTTCGTCTTGTTACGGTTGAAACATTTCTGATTCCCCGTCACGCATGTTGTAGGGGTGCTTCCCAAGCGTGCTGGCGTTGACGTTACTCATCAATGTTTGTGCGACAGAAGCAATTTCATTTCCGATAGTTGCAGTTGGTTTTGCAAACGATGGTTGCCATTTTGTAAGACCAGCAAGATCTTGCATCACGACAACTTGCCCATGACAGTCGGTACCAGCGCCACACCCAATGACGGGAACAGAAGTCGCTTCAACAACAGCTTGAGAAACTTCTTCTGGCACAGCTTCAAGCAACAGCATTGAAGCCCCAGCTTGTTCCATTGCGATGGCATCTTGCACGATAATTTTTGCCTCATCAGCATTACGACCGGCAGTGGTGTACCCACCTGTTTGCTTTGCTTGCTGTGGGCGCGATCCAAGGTGTGCAACAGCAGCGATTCCAGCGTTGCAAATTGCAGCGAACCGGTCCACCCACTTCCCATCCACCTCAAGCTTGACTGCATCAGCAGTGCCTTCGGTTAAAAACCGACCGGCGTTTTGAATTGCAGAGGCTTCGTCAACTTGATAACTTAAAAATGGCATGTCGCCCATAACAAATACATTTGGTGCTCCACGTTTTACTGCAGCAGTCAAGGTGATAAGAAAGTCAAGCGGCGCATGAATTGTGCTGTCGTACCCAAGAATCATTTCAGCCGCCGTATCGCCAACAAGCATGGTTGGGAGTCCAGCTTCTGCCATCCATCTTGCAGTCGTTGCGTCGTAGCAAGTGAGCATTGCCCACTTTGTATTCGATTTTGACCAACGGCGTAAAGTACGCAATGTGACAGGTCCGTCCAAACAAGTAGGTAGGTTTATGGGCTTCGTTTCAATTATTGGTTGTTGTTCCATTGATATAACTCACAGTATAGTTTTTAGAAGTTTAATTACCAACATATCTTTCAAAAATTGCTTTTGCGCGCCGTATGTCGTCGGTTCCATGAATAATGGTACGCCCATTGTGGAAGCAGATCATTTGGATCGGCGTTCCTTCAGAAGAACGTTCTTCGTTGAATTCACCTTTTACCATTGTTTTAGTACACTCAAATGACCCGTGCTCCTGTAGTTTTTTTGCGGTGGATTGCAAATTAAAATTATCTCTAGCTGGTAAGGAAACAGCAAGGCGTCCACAGAGCACAACAGGTTGTGCGGAGGAGTCTTTCAAAAAAGCAAAATCAAGCTGTCCGCAACAGACGCAGTTTTCGGTGGGTTTGCCATAGCTGAGTCTGTTACTCACAGAGTTCCAAAGGTCAAATGTAAGTAGTGTTTTTGCTATTTCATCTGCGTTACCTGTGAGATATTTAATTACATCCATGCACTGGCAGGAGGTTGCGATACCAATGGCGGGTGCAAGTACGCCTGCGGTGTCGCATGTATCTTGTTCGCTAGAAGGCGGTGGTTCTGGGAACAGACAGCGAAGGCATGGCGTTGACCCTGGTACAATGGTCATAACATTACCTTGGCTTGCAATGACTCCTGCGAACATAAATGGGGTTTTTGTTTTTACAGCAAAGTCATTTAACAGGTATCGCGTTGGAAAATTATCGAGTCCATCCACAATAACATCTACTCCCTCAAGAAGGCTGTGTATGTTTCGCGACGTTACATCTTCTACAATTGCGGTGATTGCTATTTCACTATTCACTTTGTCGAGATAAACCTTTGCTGCAACCGCCTTTGGTTGTTGTGAATGTGCGTCTTCTTCTGTGAAAAGAACTTGCCGTTGCAGGTTTGTCATTTCGACAATATCGCGGTCAATCAATATAAGATTCCCAACACCAGCACGAGCAAGCATCGATGCTGACATGCAACCAAGTGCTCCAACACCAACAATTGCAACGGTCGCACTTGAAAGTGCGTGTTGTCCAGCATCACCGATACCATCGACGAGTCGTTGTCGGTGGTAGCGGTCAGAAATAGCCATTTGTTCAATTGTCCTTGTAAGGATTATTTAGAACGCGAAGTGCGAGAACGCCTTGTTCGCTTCAGCCATACGGTGCGTTTGTTCGCGTGTATTCACAGCTTTGCCTTCACCCTTGGATGCGTCCCAGAGTTCTTTGGCAAGGCATTGTGCGAACGGTTTGCCTTTTTCAGCACGGCATGCAGTGATAATCCAACGGAATGTCAAGCTTTGGCGACGGCGAGCGTTCACCGGCATTGGCACTTGGTAGTTTGCGCCACCAACACGTTTTGATCGAACTTCGACGTTCGGCCGAACATTCTCAAGGGCTTTGTGGAAGACATCCATAGCGGTCTTTGGAGCATCTTCGTCAGCGTTTTTTTCTTTTTTGAGTTTTGTTTCAAGGCGTTCAAGCGCGTCATACATAACACGTTGCGCGACGGCTTTTTTGCCGTCTTTCATGAAACAGTTAATAAATTTTGCGAGAACTTTATCACCAAATTTTGGATCTGGTTTAAGTTGCTCTTCCGATTTTGTAATACGTCCAGCCATTGCTTTATCCTTTCAGCTCATCTGTCACGGAATTGTGACTTTGTTCACCACACTAATGAGTAGATAGGGTTCTACTTCGGGGGGTGTGATTACTTGCTCAACACACACATGTGTGTTACTAATTATTTACCTTTTTTCGTTCCGTACTTGGATCGACCCTGTTTCCGTGCGTCAACACCGAGCGTGTCGAGTGCGCCGCGGACAACGTGGTATCGAACACCAGGAAGGTCACGAACACGACCGCCACGAACAAGCACGATGGAGTGCTCTTGAAGGTTGTGTCCTTCACCGCCGATGTATGCGGTGATTTCCTTACCATTTGATAATCGAACACGAGCAACTTTTCGAAGCGCGGAGTTCGGCTTCT
>CAZURP010000003.1:0-19300 GCA_964623715.1 uncultured Isosphaeraceae bacterium
TACCGTCTCAACATGCGCCCCGCACAATTCAAACGAGCTCGAAAACCGAACAATAGAAGCTTCATCGAGACCGGTTCGTGTTGACCTTGCGACATGACTTTCGTTCATATGTACACGAATTCCCTGCAGTAAAAAAGTTTTGCACCAAACGGGATTGAAATGATCGCGATCGAGGTGGGTGAGCAACACGTCACGCACATCTGCAAGTTGCACGCTGTGCGTTCGCATTCGTTCTTTGGTTTGTTTCATCGAAAAACCGCAGTCAATCATGATCCAGCGGTCCTTGATTTGCAGCAAACTGCAGTTACCAGACGAACCGCTTCCTAACACAAAAAATTCCAAACGAGGCATAGCCGTGTATTATTCCAAGAATTACGATGCGATGCGAACTGAACATTCAAGATCTTGGAAAAATTGCGTATGAAGTTGCATTTGAAAAGCAACTTGCGTTGCAAAAACAAGTCGCAGATTGCCGTGCGAGTGCGCCAGTCTCGTTCCATCTGTTACTGCTTGAACATGACCCCGCCGTTATTACTGTGAGCAAACGACCAGAGGCAAGAGAGCATCTTCTCGCCTCAACGCAGCAACTTGCAGATGCGGGTGTTGTTGTGTGCGAGACAAATCGCGGAGGGGACATCACCTACCACGGGCCCGGACAACTCGTCGGATACCCCATTCTTGATTTGAACGAACTTTCTTTACGAATTCATGGCTACATGCGGTTTTTGGAATCCACCATCATCGACGTACTGCAAGAGTATGGAATTGAAGCGCAACGGGATGCATGCGCGACAGGCGTTTGGGTTGGTGGCGCAAAAATATGCGCGATGGGAGTTCGTGTTTCACGGTGGGTGTCAATGCACGGCTTCGCGCTCAACGTTGATCCAAATATGGAACACTTTGATTTGATTGTACCGTGTGGTCTCGCTGGCAGAAAAGTGACTTCCATGCGAGAACTCCTCGGTGAAAAATGCCCAAGTCTGCTTGAAGTAAAAAAGATTGTGGCTACCAAGTTCGCTGAAGCGATTAGTCTTCAAGCCCAAGTTCAGCAAGAACCTCGTCCGTAATATCCAATCCGTCAGGCGTTCTAAGCGCACTTCGCAAACGTATCTGCATAATGATTGAGTCAGGATTCCCCTGTTCAAAATCTTCTTCTGCTGGGATAAACCGAAGCACCATGTCGATGTTCACTCGTTCGGCGACCACGTTGACTGCTTCGACAATTTCTTTGTATGCCTCTTGCATTTGCTTTGCATAGAGTGCACCTCGAGCATCAGCGCCGAGCTGTTGCAAGTGCTGAAACTTTTCATATATCTGTTGCCATTGTTGGCGTACCTCACCAAAGTTAGGGTCTTCAGGCGTGAGTTGTTTTGCCTCTTCGGTAATCTGTTCAAGCGCATCGCGTGTGTCGGAGATGTTCTCTTCAATTTCGGCATTCAAATCTTCTCGCGCTTCATTAAAGTGGTCTGCCTTTAATAATTGTTGGAGCGCTTTCCCTGTTTCCATAAAACCGATAGACCATGCCGAGGATGTTTTTTCATCACCCCACGACATACGTCCTCCCTTATTTGTAACAGTCAGGTCATTTTCAGTTCCTGAAAGCACGAGTGCATCCGCAGGACCGAGTTTGCCAGTGTCGTCGCTACTAACGAGCACAGAGGAGAGGACCGCAACAGAAAGGGAAATTGCGATGGCTATATTAATTGTGTTGTTGTTCATTGGTTAATCACCTTGTTCTAGGATAGAGAGGAACGCCGATTGCGGAATGTGTACATTTCCGACCGCTTTCATACGCCGCTTCCCTTTCTTTTGTTTCTCAAGAAGTTTTCTTTTTCGCGAAACATCACCGCCATAACACTTGGCGGTCACATTTTTCCTGAACCCCTTTACGGTTTCTCTGGCAATGATTTTCCCACCTATTGCTGCCTGAAGCGCTATTTCAAACTGGTGGCGATCAATCTGTTTTCGTAATTTCAACAAAATTGCTCGAGTTCGAACTTCGGCTTTTTCTTTATGGCAAATAATACTGAGCGCTTCAACTGGCGCCCCGTTCACCAATATGGAAACCTTGACCAAACGGTCGGAGCGAAATTCGACAATTTCATAATCCATGGTGCCGTAGCCACGCGTAATCGATTTTAACTTGTCATAAAAATCATAAATAATTTCAGCGAGCGGCAACTCATAATCGAGCATTTGCCTGCCTTCTGAGACAAACTTTTGCCCTTTAAAAATTCCTCTCCGTCCTTCGCATAAACGCATGAGGTCGCCAATGGATTCATCAGGACAAATAATTTCGACTTTGACAATCGGTTCGCAGATATTTTTTATCTGCGAAGGGTCAGGCAAATCGGCAGGGTTGTGAATATCAACTATCGTCCCATCGGTCATTTCAATTTGGTAATTGACCGTTGGTGCAGTTTGCACTATCTCAGCACCGCCTTCTCGTTCCAACCGTTCTTGCACAATTTCCATGTGCAACAACCCGAGGAATCCGCACCTGAAACCAAAACCAAGCGCTTCACTGTGTTGCGTCTCAAAGGTAAAACTTGAATCGTTCAGTCGCAATTTTTCGACCGCTTCTCGAAGTGTTTCAAACTCAGTTTTCTTACTTCCGCTCTCGCTTGAGGCGGGATAAAAATCACAGAAGACCATTTGTTTTGGTTCTTCGTATCCAGGAAGAGCTTCACTTGCAGGGTTTGATTCAATCGTAATGGTGTCGCCGATTCGCACATCGTCTAGCGTCTTAATAGCGGCGACCATGTATCCCACTTCGGAGGTGCCGATGGTTTTTGCTTGTTCTGGTTGTGGTGTGTACCGGCCAAGTTCAGTAATGGTAAAGTTTCGCTCGGTTCCCATCATGCGAATCTTGTCGCCTTTTGAGAGCGAGCCGTCGAACACCCGGAAGTACACAATGACACCGCGGTAGTCGTCGTAATGCGAATCAAAAATTAACGCGCGCGTTTCTTTTATTACAGGCGGTTTTGGAGGTGGAAGTTTTTCACAAATTGCATCAAGCAATGCTTGAATGCCCTCTCCAGTTTTCGCAGAACAGTAGATGCAATCTTCTGCTGGCAAACCGAGGATTTGTTCAATCTCCATTGCGACTTTTTCAGGATCTGCCGAAGGCAAATCGATTTTGTTGATAACCGGAATAAGTTCTAAATTATTTTCGATTGCAAGATATGCATTCGCCACAGTTTGGGCTTCGACTCCTTGAGTGGAGTCGACAACAATAAGCGCACCTTCGCATGCAGTGAGTGCGCGCGAAACTTCGTACGTAAAATCGACGTGCCCGGGAGTGTCAATGAAATTTAACTGAAAATCTTCACCATTGAACTCGTGGTGCACGGTTACAGCAGATGCTTTAATCGTAATGCCTCGTTCTCGTTCGAGGTCCATCGAATCAAGATGCTGCTCTTTCGCTTCGCGGTCACTGACAGCCTTGGTGGCTTGCAACAAACGGTCAGCCAACGTGCTTTTGCCGTGGTCGATGTGCGCAATAATGGAAAAGTTTCGAATTGGCATAAGAGGGGGAACTGCGCAGTTTACCGCAGTGGGAGCGAGACGACCTTCTCAAGTTCTTCAGAAGGCCGCGCAATCAAGTCGTAGCCATCACAATCCGTCACGGTGCAGCGAACAACTGCCCCAATAACTTGCTTTTGCTCCGCCATCAAAATGGTGCAGGCATCAACATCAGGTGCTTGTTGCTTGGTTCTGCATTGATACAGGTGCAACTCGCCTTTGCCAGTTTCACCAAGATACGCATCAATGAGAACATCGTGTTTCTCCTGATTGTCTGCTGACTGTTGGGCTCTTGCAAATGCTATTTCCTGTTGCGCAAACATGAGTTCTTCCTCGCGGGATTGTTTTATCTCTGCTGGCACTCGGAGATGGTCATCATTTTCCAGTGTGCCAGCAACCGTGCCCTCTTCTTTTGAATATTGGAATACGCCCATTGCCTCGAATTTGTGCTCGCGAATAAAAGCGAGTAGTTGTTCGTGGTCTTCTTGGGTTTCACCTGGAAATCCAGTAATCATCGTAGTCCGAACTGCAACATTCGGAATAGTCTTCCGAATGTTCGTGAGTAAGTTTGATTGCACATCTGCAGTGACATTCCTACGCATGGAATCGAGCATCGAATCGCTTGCGTGTTGCAACGGAATGTCAATGTACGGAAGCACGTGCGGTAACTTAGCCATCGCATTAATCATTTCTTGGGTGAAGTATGTTGGGTACGCGTACATCAAGCGGATCCAGCCTCCCCCAGCATTCGAAACGGTGTCATTTAATGCCGTTAGCAAACCGACTAAGCCATCTCCAAACGCGATATCATCGCCGTAACTGGTTGTGTCTTGCCCGATTAAATTTAACTCAAAGACTCCGGAAGTAAGTAACTGTTTTGCTTCCTCGACGATTCTTTCGATAGGCTTTGATCGCATTTTACCTCGGATAGAGGGGATGGTACAAAACGCACAGTTTTGATTACACCCTTCGCTGATGCGCAAGTACGCCCAGTGCCGTGGCGTTAACTGAATGCGATTCGAATCGTCTTCAAAATACCCTTTCGCGCCTTGCATGCCACGAGCTCGTGCCGCAAGCACGGCGTTTGCTTCAATCCATTGCGGGGCCTTTTCAGTTTCTCCCACTGGTTGCATCGCATCAATAATATGATCACGGTCAAACACGCCAATCAACGCGTCAATGCCAGGGCACCAATCCAACAGGTCTGCGCGGTAGCGTTGCACAAGGCAGCCCGCAGCGATGACTCGCTGCACGTTTGCTGTTTCTTTGAGCGCTATCGCTTCGTTAATTACTTCGACGGACTCGACCTTCGAGGCTTCAAGAAATCCACAGGTATTAATGATGATAGCGTCGGCTTCATCGTGATTTGCAACGAGTTCGTAACCTGCGTCTTTAAGGGTCGCAAGCATTTGTTCGCTGTCGACAAGGTTCTTAGGACAACCAAGCGAAACGAAACCAATTTTTGTCATTATCGTCGTAGACATCGACCGCGTATTTTACAGGTATAACTGGTGTTGTGCGATATATTCGGAAACCCTCGGATGGACAACTCCTTCAATATTTGAATGGCGCCGGACCAGTTTTCGGACTTCAGTTGAGGTATTCGTTAGAGACGCGATGTGCAAGAGTCGAGCGTCTTCGACAGGAAATCCTTCGCGGGGCATTATTGCGGGGTTTGCAAGTTTTACAACTTCTTCCCAATGGTGCCATTTTTGGAATTGTGCCCATTGGTCAGCGCCAATGAGCAGTCGGAGTTCGTCGTAATCACCAAGCAGGGCGTTTATCGTGTCGATGGTGTAGCTTGTCCCACCACGGTCGAGTTCGAGTGTGGAAACAGACGCCCACGGACAATCAGCGAGCGCAAGGTTCAGCATTGCAAGGCGGTGGTGCGAATCGACGTTCGTTTCTCCTTTCAGGGGAGATTGAAACGCGGGCATGTAGAGCACGTGGTCGAACGAAAGAAATTCCATCGCCGCTTGTGGAACTTCAACGTGCCCCAAATGAGGGGGGTCAAATGAACCACCAAAAAGAAGTACGCGCGTCATGGTTGCACTATACCGTTATCAATAAGTCGAATATGCCCAAGTCGAACCGCAACCAGCGCGCGTGTCGGTTCACCGACGATTGGATCGAGTAAAGTCTTCGCGTCTCGAATGACAGCGTATTCAATAGCGAGGGAATGTTCATGGAGCACCGCTTTTATCTCGTTTTCGGTGTTGCACCGAAGAGCTTTGTGGATGCCAAGAGCGCATGCTCGTTGCTTCGGCGAGAGGTAGACGTTGCGACTGCTCATCGCTAAACCGTCGTTATCCCGAATAATCTCAGCACCAATAATGTGCAAATTTTCCCAACGATCTCCTTCTTGCGCGATGAGTTGTTTGATAACAAGAAATTGCTGGTAATCTTTCAAGCCAAACACTGTTGCGGCTGGCTGCACGAGATCAAACAACCGAGCAACTGCAAGGCACACTCCTCGGAAGTGGGTTGGTCTACACGCATCTTCAAGTTTTGGTTGGAGCGCTGCTGGGGGTAACAAAATATCTTTTGGTGATTTTGGATACATCGTTTCAACGCTTGGGGCGAAGACAACATCCGCACCAGCGCTGCTGGCGAATTTGCAATCCAGTTCCAAATTACGTGGGTATTTCGAGAGGTCTTCTTCAGGGGCAAATTGTTCAGGATTCACAAAAATACTGACCACGACGGGCTTCCCAGTCTTTTTCGCCTCCGAAATGAGCGAGAGATGCCCATCGTGGAGCGCGCCCATCGTCGGCACAAATGCACACCCCTTATAAGGGATGAGGGATGCTGTATTGGTGACGACTTCCATGGCAAGCAGTATAAGGAAAGCCCAACAAGGGGTCAGACACACCCGCCTTTGGGGTCAGACACCTGGTGACTGTCACACCGTATTGCCTTTTCGGTGTCCTGATCACCCTAGCCGTCATCTGAGAGTGACAGTCACACCCGCTTTGGGGTCAGACACCTGGTGACTGTCACACCGTATTGCCTTTTCGGTGTCCTGATCACCCTAGCCGTCATCTGAGAGTGACAGTCACACCCGCTTTGGGGTCAGACACCATGAAAGTGGCTATAATGTGCTCTTGATAAGAGGTTGTAAGAACCAGAAGCAGGAGCACGAATACTATGGCAGTCATCATCACAGAAACAGCAGCGCGTGAAATTAACAACATCATGGGGCAACAGGAGTTAGATCGCGAAAAAACGCATCTCAGAGTTGGCGTGAAGGGTGGGGGTTGCTCTGGTTTTAGTTATATTCTTGACCTGACAGAGACCAAAAAAGAAGGCGACGAGCAGTGGGACTATGATTTTGACGTCGATGGCGAATCGCACACATTTAAAGTGATTTGTGATCCAAAAAGCTACCTCTACCTCAATGGCACGACGGTTGATTTCAAAGATGAGGTGATGGGTCGGGGCTTTGTCTTCGAGAACCCCAACGCAACCAATACATGTGGTTGCGGGAGTAGTTTTAACGCGTGAGTGAGTCCGTTTCGGCGGAGAAGCAAAGCGCACCGCCTTCCTTTTCTTTGTTTGTCGCAGTAACGGGGATT
Organism: uncultured Isosphaeraceae bacterium; assembly: GCA_964623715.1. GTDB lineage: Bacteria > Planctomycetota > Phycisphaerae > Phycisphaerales > SM1A02. The sequence continues at coordinate 7,101 of CAZURP010000003.1, forward strand.
TTTTCATTAACACTCTTGTCTTGGCGTTTGTTTTTACAACCGACCAGCGCCACGGTCGATTTAATTGACTTGTTTGATTTCGGTATTTGCGCAATTTTCTTCTGGGATTTTTTACGAAAATTTTTCGCCGCACCCTCCAAACTGAAGTACATGCTAACTTGGGGGCCCGTCGACCTTCTCTCGTCAATTCCTGCAGTCAGCCTAGCGGCATTGCCCATTATCCACACACTGAAATTTCCGCACATTTTTAGAATTGTTCAGGGCATACGTGCGATTAAAGCAATGCACGCCATCGTTACTGCCGTGAAATCAGACCGTCGATCAGCAATGGTTGTGATTGGTTTTCTGATTGGTGAAGTAGCAATAGTCGGGTCCTGTTTCGCAGTGTTGCATTTTGAATCCCAAGACCCATCGGCGAATTTAACCAGTGCGAACGATGTGCTGTGGTGGTCGATTGTCACGATGTCCACTGTTGGATACGGAGATTTTTATCCCGTCACTGTTGGTGGCCGGTTTATGGCAGTGCTTCTGATGTTTTGCGGGATTGGGCTCTTTGCGATGCTCGCAGGCGTCTTTGCTGACATGCTTCGTACAGCAACTAGCGAGATAGCGACAAAGTCCCGCAAGTAACGTGTTTTGCCGTTTAACCGCACGATAGTTTGCGCCCACACAATACCATCGGTTTTCTCTATGATGGCGCGCATGAAACACGCCTCTTCATTCAAAACGATTCTTTTTCGCATCGCGTCGGTAAAGCACAAAGACATTCTGTATGTTGCATGCAGTTGCCTTCTCTTTTGCACATTCGTTACGTCGGGCGCGGTTGCTGAGCCGACCCCGTCAAGCATAGAAACAACCGTCGTTGCTTCTGTGGACGATCAGTACAACACGATACAGTCGATTTCGTACGAGGGTTCTTCGGGTTCTTTCGACCAACACATCGTCGCTGCCATCACAAGCAAGCACAAGTTTATTGATCGCGGGCAGCAATACAATTTGTTTTTTGAGGGCGCGATTGATTATCCATCATCTATGCTCCCAACGACAGCGCGCTCGAAAGAGACCGTCGTTGTTCGTAACAACAAAGGGAAACTTTCGTCGTCACAACAATCGCTTTTACATAGCATTCTGGTGATGAACGATGGAGTTGATTGGGCTGTTTCACACTCGCTTCCTGAAAATAAACCAATACAAATACCAGTCGAACTTGGCAACGGTGTTACCTCTCATATCACAATGACGTTCGACATAGAACCAATTCAAATTGGCGCAACAGACGACACGAAATTGGTGACGGTAAAAACAAAACCACGCACTATCAGCGGCATCAGCGGTTTGTTTGAATGTTCGTTTTCGACAATCTTTATCTACTCGCCCAAAGCAGACGAGTTATACCAATCAACTTCTATTTTTGTGGCAAAGAAAGGCTCGGAAGTCCTTCGCATCGAAGAGCTGACCTACATGACCGCCGCAGATGGCGTGACCGCAAAGTACAGGGTTATTGACGGAAGCAATCGAATAGGAGCTCTCACATCCAGCCAAAACGATGTTGCGATGAAACATGCTCCAGCCCCTTGGGTTGTGGAAGCACTCTCAGCTCGAGATAGTTTGTATTGCTCGACAAAAGCGATTGCGTACAAAAAAACAAACTGGGTGTATCTCAGCGCCTTCATTGCGGACGTAACCTATTCACTAATGGAGTACGCATGGTTCTCGGTCGCAGGCGAAACACTCGTTGCTTCTATCACAGAAGCAAACCCGAAGATTGGCCTACGTCTCATGCAATACGAAGTGGCGGGCGCAACTTGTGCACCGAGCGAAATGCTCGCAAGCAACTTGCCTGACTTCTCGCAAACGCCTGAAACGGTAGCCGTTGCACAGCACGCTAAAGTCGTGCAAGTTGTGCCCGACAAACCAAAACCACGTGTTATCAAAAAGGCAGTACCGCCACCACCAGGACCGGACTGGATGATGACTTCGCTTGCAGTGGGAGGCGCAATTGCCGGAGTTGCGGCTGCATCTGGAGGAAGTGGTGGTGGAGGAGGCGGCGGGGCGTGTGCCGACTACGAACTCGCAGCTAATTACACTGCTGATGTTACATCGCCCTGCATGGGCGAGGTTGGACAGGATATTACCTTTGATTTAGCGCTTAATGGTTCTTGTACGGTCACAGGCACGGCATCGGTTTTTGGAGGTGCGCCAATTACGGTTGATGCGACAAACTGGTCGTATGCAGGTGGGACGTTGTCGATTGGAAGCTATTCGGGCGCAGTTGCCGAATCTGCGAACACGTTTACAACTCCTCTTGAGCAAATTTTTCCTGAAGTTGCAGCCACGATTATTTCACTTGTGGACCTTCTGCCACCAGCAGAAATACAGGACATAGTGGACAATTGTGGTTCTGTTGAAAACTATGTTTCAAATCTAACAATGACTTGGACGAAAGAGTAGCACGAAGAACCGTTGAAGCGTACTATTGCAGGTTGGATGAAGAATTCTTTCCACCCAACTCGTGTTTTTCTTGTTTGCACCGTTGTTTTTTCGGTGCTCAGTTCCTGCTCGTCGAGTACTCCATTTGACATTGCTTCTTCACGCAATGTTGAACTTGAACCGCGGGACCAAAACGTATTGGAATTCCAAGAAGTAGCTGTTTCGATTGAGCAAGGCACACTTTTGCTCACACTCGAAGACGCAATCGAGAGGGCGCTGGTTGCCAATAGAGGGCTCTTGACCGCAGGAGAAAGAGTGGATGTTTCTCGACTTTCCCTAGTGTCTGCAGAAAGCCAGTTTGAGTTGAAGTTCAAACCAAATGCCAATGTAGGATTTGGCAAGCACAGCACAAATGGCGTGGAAGAAAAATACGGCGCAGGTCTTACGATGGACAAGCGATTTGAGTCGGGTACTTCATTGGCAATCACGCCGCGAGTTGACCGCGTTGATGGCGGGTTTCAGAGTGGAGTTGATGTTTCATTGCGGCAACCACTCTTCCTCGGATCAGATACAGAGTACAACCTCTCTTCGGTTGACGGCGCAAAATTTTCGCTTCGAACTTCCAATCGGTCGTTATTCCTTTCGCGAGTGCACACAATTGTCACGACTGTCTCTCTGGTATATCGAGTTGTGCAACAAACAGAACTTGTTGCGTTGTACGAGCTCTCGTTACAGCGCTTACGAGGTTTGGTCGAGGCGACCAAGGCAAAAGAAAAAATAGGCATCGCAACGCCCATTGATGTTCTCCGAGGCGAATGGCAACTTCGCTCTGCCACGGACAATCTCCTTTTGGCAAAGGAATCACTTGGGGATTCAAAGGACGACCTTCGATTTCAACTTGCGCTTCCTCTACACCAAAGCATCGATGTGCAAGCACCACTAACGTACGACCCAATCGATATTGACCCTGAGGAAGCGGTTTCGATTGCATTAAACAACCGAGTGGAGATTGATCAAGCGTACGACACATACATGGAAAGCTTGCGGTATTCAAGAATTGCAAAACATAAAACATTGCCACAGCTCGACCTCGTATTTGGATACTCCCAAGTGGGAGTGAATGAAAACCTCGTGAACGATTTTGGACTCGACGACCACGTTTGGAATGTCAATTTGGTGTCAACGTCCGACCTTGCAAGAACAGCAGAATTTGCCGGATACGAGCAAAGTTTGCTTCGAGTTGATTCAGCAAAGCGTTTGTATGAGATGCAACAAGACGACATTGCTCGGCAAGTGAAACGATCAATACGAGATTTGCAACGATCTGAAAAACGAATTGTAATTCAGCGAGAACAGATAAAGAATAGCGAGGCAGCGATGCGCCTTGCAAAAATAAAGTTCGACCATGGCTTAGGAAACAACTTTGACTTGGTCGAAGCGGAGTCCGATCTCCGACAAGCCGAAGTAGATTTGGTGTCCGCGGTCGTCGACTTTATTGTCGGCAATTATCGAATGCGACAATCGCTTGGCACATTAATCGAAAAGGCAGGAGGCGTTTAGCCAATGAAGTACGTAGTTGCACTACTCTTTTTCTTATTGCAAAGTTGTGGAGGGCAAGTTGAAACGACTCTACCGACCGCGCAGGCGAAGACGCAAGACTTTGAAGTCGTGGTGGAGACAATTGGCACGCTTGATGCCGGCCGATCGACCATTGTGTCATCTGAAATTGGAGGTGAGCGAGGAAAAATTGTATGGCTGGTTCCTGAGGGGTCTCGAGTGAAAGTGGGCGACGAATTGATTCTGATTGATCCGACCCCTTTTAAAAAAGAGATTGCGAAGAAAGAAGCCAATCACGCAGAGGCAGAAGCACTTGTAACCACGCTTGAGCAGGGGCTCGGCTGGGAAAAAATCCAAGCAGAGAGGCAAGTGGCATCGGCGAAATTTGATTTGCATGTTGCTGAATTGGATCTGATTAAACTCGAGAAGGGCGATGGTCCACTTGAACTTGCTCGGCTTGAATCTGCAATGCATACTTCACAGGAAGAGCACGATCAGTTTTCCATTTATCTAGAGGATTTACAAAAATTACAAGAAGAAGGCATCATTAGTAAATCTGAAGTGCAGCAAGGAATGAGAAAAATAGAAGAAACGAAAAAAGTATTGCAAACGGTAGTTCGCCAATATGAAACATACAAAGACTTTGTGCTTCCATCGCTTCTCGAAAAAGCGAAAGCACGAGTTGCAAAGGCGAAGCTTGAACTTGAACAAACGAATAACAGCGTTCGTTTTCAACTTGGTAAATCAGAAGCTTCGTTAGTACAGGCAAGGCATTTTGTTGCACAATCGAGTAATGAATTGATGCTCGCCGAAGAAGAACTTCTCGCAACGACCATCACAGCACCAATACCCGGCATGGTGGTATACAGAGAAGAATACAGAAACGGGGAACGCCGAAAGCCTCGAGTCGGAGATACGGTGTGGCAGAATCAACCGCTCTTGTATTTGCCAGATATTTCAACGATGGTCGTGCATACATTTGTGAGAGAGGTCGATGTGCATCACGTACTAATTGGGACGGCGACTGCAACGCGTCTTGACGCATTTCCCGATCTTGTCATTGCAGGGAAAGTTTCGTCTATTGGCGTCCTTGCGGAACAACGAAACCGAAAAAACGATGCTTCGAAAGTATTTCAGGTTTCTGTTACCCTTGAGGGGAAAGCGGAAAATCTTCGTCCTGGCATGACAGCCCGAACGACTATCCAAGCGAGCGAAGTTAAAAATGCACTCTGCGTTCCTGTTCCAGCAATTTTTATCGACGAGGGTGAAACAGTTTGTTTTAAAGAAACAGGTGGTGTGTTCGCAAGAACTCCCGTTGCAATTGGTTCGCAAAATAACCTTTGGGTTGAAGTGATAAGTGGGCTTGCAGACGGAGATAGCGTGTCACTTATTGCACCGTAACGATGTCGTCAGAGGCCCCCATCATTGAAGTGACAAATGTTTCCAAGGTGTACAACAAGGCAGAGTCGCGTGTTGACGCGCTGAGAGACGTTACATTTCAAGTTAACAAGGGGGAGTTTGTTTCGATTGTGGGACCATCAGGTTCGGGTAAATCAACGCTGTTGCACATCCTTGGTGCGCTGGACAACCCAACCACTGGAGAATATGTTCTCGATGGCAAGAACGTCTCTTTGATGACCGACGACGTTGTTTCAAAAATACGAAGAACAAAAATTGGCTTTGTGTTTCAAGTGTTTAATTTGATTCACCAACTTGATGTGCTTGACAATGTAACACTCCCGCTCCGATACGACGGAGTAGAAAGCGAAGTTGCAACAGCACGCGCGAAAGAATGTCTCGAACGCGTGGGGCTTGAAAATAGAATGCTTCATACACCTACGGAATTGTCTGGTGGAGAAAGACAGAGAGCCGCTATTGCTCGTGCGTTAGCAATTCATCCGTCGGTACTGCTTGCGGACGAGCCCACGGGGAATCTAGACTCTGACACAGGCGAGACCATACTTACTCTTTTCGAGGAGTTGCACAAAGAGGGGCACACACTGGTTGTAGTTACACACGACAGTTCTGTTGCACAAAGGGCAGACAAGACAATCGAATTGCAAGATGGTTTGGTTGTGCACGAAGAGAGTAAGACATGAATCTCCGACATGATTTGCGTGAAGGCGTGAGTAGTCTGCGGGCAAACAAAATCCGTTCCTATTTGAGCGTTTTTGGTGTCGTCTTCGGCGTTGCTGCAGTCGTCGCCATGCTCTCAGTTGTCGAAGGTGCTCGCAAGGATGTCCTTCAACGATTAGCACGACTCGGTTCAAATGTGGTGTTTGTATTGCATGCACCAGCTTCGAACACAAATGGAGATCGTGCTTATTCCAGACCATTGCAATTGCAAGATGCCGAACGCATAATGCAAATGCACGATGCGGTTCAGGCAATTGCACCACTCTCGATTGTCAATACACAGCAAGAATCAAACGTAGTAGTTGCGGGCGTCACTCAAGACTACGCACTGGTACGACAACTCACACTTCAGTCTGGACGTTTTATTTCTGCGCTCGACATAGCCAACCAATCTCGCGTTTGTGTTGTGGGGCCAGAAGTGTCAATGCAAAACGAAAGTGTAGGAGTGGGAAGCGTGCTTGCCTTGAATGGTGGCACCTTTACCGTTGTCGGCGTACTTACGTCGGAAGAATCTGTGCGCGACCAATCACTGAGTTCCCTTATTCGTAATCATAATGACTTCGCACTCATTCCAATAACGTCTATGCGAATTTCAGAGGCGATACCGCACAAAAATATCCCGCTGACGGAGTTAAGTGTTCGTATGAAAGACGCTCGCGAGGTTACGCATGCCACGCAGGCAATAGAAACAATTTTGCAAAAGAGTGTTGTGATTCCTCCTGCGTTTTCTGTTGTTGTTCCGAGGCATCTTCTTCGACAAGAACAACGTACGCAGCAAATATTTGCAATCCTAATCGGTTGCGTCGCGTTGCTTGGGGTACTTGTTGGAGGGATTGGTGTCATGAATATTATGTTTGCAAATGTTGCAGAGCGGTGGCATGAGATAGGTATTCGTCGAGCGATCGGCGCAACCAAAAAGCAAATTGCACTATTGTTTCTCACGGAATCAATGCTGCTTACTTTTTTCGGAGGGTTGGGAGGAGTGGCGCTTGGGATTATTGGCGCGATTGCGATTGCTTTGTTTGGTAATTGGCCGATTTCCATCACGATTTGGTCAATCCTCGTCGCATTGGCAATGGCGAGTTCTATTGGGATACTTGCAGGCTATTATCCCGCCATGCGAGCGGCTCGCCTGCACCCAGTTGACGCTTTAAGGCACGAATAGCGTTTGGCGCTCGTATGACCCAAAAAGCGTTCAATCTAACCACCCAATTACCCGATGAAAAGAGAAGTGCCTTTTGCCGCTATGGTCCTATAATAAATATGCGTATTCGCTGTAGAGCTACTCGCAATCCCCATCACGGAACAACGTTCAATTTCCTCCGTACAACTATAGGGCCGGAATACACGTAAACAGGAACACCGACACAAGCATGCAACAATCCCACGTAATTAAGCACTCTATTCTGTTCTTCCCAATGGCGTGGATGCTCCTTTTCTCGGCGATGACCTTGCCAGCATTTGGTGGTGCATGCGACGATGTGCAAGCGGGCGTTGCGACGAATGAAGTGCCCTCAGACGAATCGATTTCAATTGCCCTCGACACCACTATTTCTTGGACAGTTGACAGTTGTACCACTTCAAGCCAACTGTACTTTGGAACTTCGTCCGTTTTTGGCCTTGGGGATTTTCAGGGGCAACAAACAAGTCCGTGGACTCCACCCGAAGCACTCTCACCCGAGACTACGTACTACTGGCAAGTCAACACGTTCAATGCAAATGGCCCGGATACTGAGGGACCTGTTTGGTCGTTCACAACGAAAGACCCAACCGGTGCGTGCTGTTTTACACTCGATCAAGGTGCTTCATACATGTGTATTCAAGCACCCGAAGAGGCTTGCGGTGCGTTAGGTGATTTTTACGGTAACTATTCTATTTGCGACGATATTGATTGCGACCCTCCCCAAGGTGCGTGCTGTATTAATGGCGGATGCTTCGACGATTTTACATTAGATGATTGTACTCTTTGGTCTGGTATTTTTTATGGCGGAGACACAACGTGCGTTGAGGTTAGTTGTGACGACGCGCCAACAGGCGCGTGCTGTGTCGCTGATGTCTGCTCAATTGACACAGAAGTGAATTGCGATACAAGTGGTGGCACATTCCAAGGACCAGCAACAACGTGCCAAGAAAATACGTGTGTTATTCCAGACCCAACGGGTGCGTGTTGCATTGATGGTGACTGCTCAATCCAGCTTGAAGACGAGTGTGTGCTTGCAAGCGGAACGTATCAAGGCGATGGAACGACGTGTGATGATCCATGTGTCCCAGACCCAGTTGGCGCTTGTTGTATTACCGAGACATGTGTTGAAGTGTCGGAGTACCGATGTTTGATTCTAAACGGCGTGTACCAAGATGACGGCACAAGTTGCGATGGCGAAATATGTCTTGCGGCATTCGAGCTCGGCGCGTGTTGCGTTGGCGAACTCTGTGTGTATGTTTCAGGAGAAACATGCGATGGTTTTTCCGGTGTCTACGAGGGCAATAGCACTTCATGTGCTTCCGACCCTTGCGTGATCCCTGACCCAACGGGTGCCTGTTGTGTCGGAGAAACTTGTACATCTGTAACGCAAACCGAGTGCGAAGACTCGGGAGGAACGTACCAAGGCGACGACACGCTTTGCTTGGATGTTGCGTGTGTCTTACCGAGGGGTGCTTGCTGCGCCCTTGGACAATGTTTGCCAGACACACCACTTGAAGCATGTGATGCGCTTAGCGGTTTGTACCAAGGCGATGGAAGCAGTTGCGACGATGAGCCATGTGAAGCACCGGTATCCACAGGCGCGTGCTGTATTTCTGGGAACTGTTCTCAAGTTGATCGCCAAACGTGCAGTGTGCTTGGTGGTCAATTTTTAGGAGATGGGACTTCTTGCAACGATTCGCCTTGTGTTATTCCCGATCCAACTGGTGCGTGTTGCACACTTGGCGCGTGTTCCATTGCAACCGATGATACGTGTGTTGCACTCGGTGGTGTTTACCAAGGCGATAACACATCATGCACATTTAATCTGTGTGTGATTGGTGCCTGTTGTGCGGCTGAACAATGTTTCCCGAACATGTTGCACGCAGAATGCAATGCACTCGGTGGGGAATACGAGGGAGATGACACCACGTGCGAGGGCGACCCATGTGCTCCTGTTGTCGTTGGTTCGTGTTGTGTTTCTACTCTTTGCATGCAGGTATCAGAAGAAAGCTGCACATCCTTGAGTGGAGAATATTTTGGTGATGAATCCGTGTGCGCCGACGTTGCCTGCGACGCACCCGCGACAGCTGGCGCATGTTGCATCGATGAAACATGTACGTTTACTGTTGCGCAGGAATGTACTGATGCTGGGGGCACCTATTTAGGAGACGAAGTGTCGTGCCAAGGTAATCCCTGTTTGCCAGATCCAACGGGTGCATGTTGTCTTGAAGAAGTGTGCTCGATACAAACAGAAACCCAGTGCGTTGACGTAGGCGGAGAGTACCATGGCGACGATTCAAATTGTGGCGCGGATTCCTGTGCGATTGACACGGGTGCATGTTGTTTGGACGGAGAGTGCTTTATGTCCGACCTTGTAAACTGCGTGATTAACAGTGGAGAATATTTGGGGCTTGACGTGTTGTGTAGTGACGTGGAGTGCGAAGAGGTTGTTCCTGATGGCGCATGTTGCATTGTAAATAGTTGCGTCGTGTTGCAAGAAGTTTTGTGTGTTTCACTCGATGGAACGTATTTTGGAAATGGCACATTGTGTGAAGACGCAATCTGTATCCTCCAATCTTCTGGAGCGTGCTGCATTTCATCTTTCGATTGCATGGTTGATGTTTCTCAATCTGTTTGTGAAGAGACTGGCGGCTTGTTCAAGGGGATTGATAGCGAGTGTGCTGACGTTACTTGCGGTTGCCAAACTATGAGGCCCGAAACACCGATTGTTGTTTCAGAAGCGTGCCTTGGTCAGACGATTACGATTCATGCGGTCAACAACGCGTTCTTTGTGTACGATTGGCAAATGCGCGACCCGGGGAATTTAGAGTGGCGAAATCTTCTCGGTGGCGAGTCGAGTGTGCAGAATACACTGAACGAAGAAGGGTTATGGATTTTTCAATATAGGCAACGTGATTATGGTTGCGCTTGGTCTGAGTGGAATCAAGTTGTAGCGCAAGTACTCGTAACCGATTGCGCGCCGACAGGTGCGTGTTGCATCGACGGCGCTTGCTCGATAACAACTAGCACGGATTGCGCAGGCGCGTTTTTAGGTGACTGGTCAACGTGCGAGGGTGGAGGATGTTCTCCAAGTGAAGAGGGTGCTGTTGGCGCATGTTGTGTCGGTGAGTCGTGCACGGTTATGTCCGTTGAAGATTGCGAAGGCACATTTATTGGTGATGGCACAGACTGCGAAAACAATGCTTGCACAGACGTAGCGGTTGGCTCATGTTGCATTGATGGCAGTTGTTACAGAATGACATTAGATGATTGTTTGAATGAATCAGGAATGTATCGTGGAGATGATTCGGTTTGTTGGCACAACCCCTGTGCAGATGTTTCTATTGGTGCGTGTTGTTTAGGCACAGATTGTCAAGAAACAACACTCGAACAATGTATGGGACAGTGGCAAGAAGGCGTGGAATGTTCTTCTGAATCTTGCGAGAACGACGAGTATGTCATTGGCCCGTTCCAGTGGACAATTGCTGAAGGTGGCAACGACCACTGGTACGCAATAGTTGTTCCTTCGCAATCGATTTGTTGGAGCGACGCGAACACGCGTGCGCAATCACTCGGGGGGTACCTGCTGAGTGTGACGACCGATTCGGAATATGCATGGTGGTTATCCACTTTCAATGGCACTGGCGAAGAGCCGTTTATTGGTCTTCGCCAACAACAGGGCGCAGGCGAGCCTGCAGATGGTTGGGAGTGGACAACAGGCGAAGGTGTGACTTTCGATGCGTGGTCATCAGGCGCGCCTAGCGATGATATGGGCGATAAGGATGTCGCGCAGATGCTTAAAAGTGGCGGTTGGGCGGATGTCATCTCGTGCGACGGTCCGTCGTACGCTGTGGAGTTTGGTCAGTGGTACAACGTGTGCGATACGTGTGAGTACCTCACTATTCAAGAAGCGGTTGACGACGCAAGCGATGTCGAAACAATTTTTGTTGGAGAAGGCACATACAGGACAGTTGATGGCGTTTCTCTTGTGGATTTACAAGGGAAAGACATTTCACTTATTGGCGCTGGGTCGGACGTGACTATTCTTGATGGCGAATTGTCGGTTTCTGGATTGCGTTTTGAATATGGGCAGGGCGGTGACGCACGGATGGAAGGTCTCACAATTCGAGATTGTGTCGGTGGCGATGGCGCAAGCGTCGTTGTGGATGGCGGGCAACTAACTATCGCTAGCTGTGTGCTCGAGAATAACCGTGCAAATGATGGAAATGCAAATGGTGGGGCTTGTTTTGTTTCTGGAGGTGCTACGCTCTTGTTACAAAGTTGCACACTGGAATCGAATACCGCAGATCAATTTGGCGGTGCGATATACGTGCAGGGCAATGCTTCAAGTGTCGAAATGTACGATTGTGTCTGCTCACTGAATACTGCGAGTTCTGGAGGTGCAGTGTATGTTTCAAACAACACGACGATTGCCGTTGAAGACTCAGAATTTAGCAACAATACGGCTTCATTTGATGGCGGTGCGATGAGTGTGAATGAAAATGGTTCATCCATTTCGTTCTGCTGCTTTAAAGAAAACAACGTAGGAAGTTATGGCGGTGCGCTTGACAATCAAGATGGAGCAAATACGATTGTCTCGAATTGCTTGTTTGCTGATAACGTCTCTGCTTTTGGTGGTGGTGGCATATACAACCTCAACAGCAACCCAATCATTGTGACATGTACTTTTGCAACAAACAGTTCACTTGAAGAGAATGGAGGAGCGATCCACAATGATGGCACGAGTTTCCCATCCATTGAAACTTCACTCATAATATTACTAGCATAGTCTAACTCATGATCTTGTATATTGATTTTTTTGAATTTAGACATTTCTTGAGTTTTCATTTCGATTCCCAATTACTTGTAATAAGTCCTAATATTTTTTCTGCAT
>CAZURP010000003.1:19310-24608 GCA_964623715.1 uncultured Isosphaeraceae bacterium
TTGAAACTTCATTGTTCTCTGGAAACACGGGTAATTTTTCGGATGATTCAATACTTGAAGGACATATTTTTCCAACCCAAGCCGATGCGGACTACGAATTTGTTGGTGGGAACGAATTCCATGCACTCTGCTCGACATGTCAAGGGGATGTCAACGGTGACGGAGTGCTTGATCTTTCAGACTTGATTGGAATAGCAATTGTTATGACATGGGGTGAATGCAATGACTGCCTTGAAGACTTAGATGGTAATGGAGTTGTAGACCCCGAAGACTTGATTGCATTCGTTGAACTGCTCTCAGCGAGACTTGACCAACCATGTACCGTCGAATGCCCTTACCGTTAACTTGTGTACCGCTTGACAACGAGCGTATTGTTTTGACCACCAAAACCGAATGAGTTACTGACGCAACAATCGACTTGCGCTTTTCGTGCAACGTTTGGTACGTAATCCAAATCGAGCTCTGGATCAGGGTTATCCAAGTTTATTGTTGGAACAAGCATGCCTGTTTGGATGGACATGACGCACGTAATTAACTCAACCGATCCAGCTGCAGCTATGAGATGTCCCATCATTGATTTTATGGAACTGATTGGAACGTTTGGCGCGTTGTCGCCAAAAACAAGCTTGATTGCTTTTGTTTCAATGGAGTCATTTTCTTGCGTGCTTGTTCCATGAGCGGAGATGTACTGCACTGGTGGTCGACCGTTGTCGTTTGCGGTCGGTACTATGTCTGCTTGCGTTAATGCGTTTCGAATGGCAGCAGCAGGCCCCCGACCTTCTGGGTGTAAGTCCGTAATTCGATACGCGTCGGCACTGGAACCGAACCCAACTATTTCAGCGAGGGGAGCTGCTCCTCTTGCAAGTGCATGGTCGAGTGTTTCGAGCACGAGCATTCCAGACCCTTCACCCATGACAAAACCGCCACGGTCTTTCGAAAACGGTTTCGATGCCTTTTTTGGATCCCCGTCGAATGTAGATAGCGCGGTCAAGCGATTAAACCCAGTGATTCCAAGCGCGTGCAACATGGTGTGTGTTCCCCCACTCACCATAACATCTGCGTCACCGCTTCGTAATACGCTGACAGCTTCTCCAATTGCTTGGGTTGAAGCGGCACACGCGGTGAGACAATTAAACGCGGGTCCTTGTAGTCCATATTCTTTTGCCACGTGCCACAAGGGCAAGTTCGGTTCTTGTTCGATCTCGCCCCATGCATTGAGTCGCTCGCTTGCAAACTTCGCCCACGCAACTGCGTCGATTTTCCCATCTTCGACATCCCAGGAATGGGTGTCAATCATCGAATGCGCAGAAAAGTCTAGCACGCCTTCACCTGCGCCGAGATAAATACCTGCTCGGTCAAGGTCTAGCTCTTTGAAGTCAGCAAGGCCAGATTGGTTCCAAGCCTGTTTTGCTGCGCCAAGAGCAAACTGTGAGTTCATAGCTGGTTCGTGGTGTACTGATGCATCCTTAACGAAATCTTTCCAATCAAAGTCGCGCACTTGTCCGGCGAACTTCGTTGGAAAACTTGAAGCATCGAAACGGTCAATTGGCGCAATAGCAGATTCGCTGTTGCACATTCGTTTCCAAACTGTGTCGAGGTCGTTGCCAAGAGGTGTAACCCAACCCATTCCCGTTATTACGACTCTTTTCATCCGCCAATCCTTCCAAGAATAATAGCAACACATTGACCGCCTTCGCTTGGAGTGACAACGAGCACTTTGTTGATGGGCATCTGAAGTGAATTGCAACGATGTGCACACACGCCAGCGGTTTCGCTTGCGCCTAGTCGTGCTGGCAGAGTTTGTTCTTTGATTGCTTTCGCACCAACACTAATTGCGATTGCGCCATTGCCCGCCATGCAGTTTCCAGTGTATGGAATAGTGGTGATGGTTGGTATCTTTGCGAGTGCTTCGCCAAACACGGAAGTCAATCCATCTCGTTCAGCATCATCAACTTGTTTTATACCCGACCCAAGGGGAACGATGACATCGATGTCATGCGCTGTACAATTCGCTTCACCGAGCGCTTTGTGAATGGAAGCCGAGATAGCGTGGGGGTCTGCTTCAAGTGGCGAGTCAGCAAATGACTGCTTGCAACCGATTCCATCGATGGTGCACCACGGCGTACCGCTTCGTGCATCGCACGAAGTTTTAGATTCGGCAATCATGATGCCACCGCCTTCGCCGATGACAGTTCCCTCTGTTCCATTGGCAAAGGGCTGCACGACTTCTGTTAGATCGCCCGAGCCATCGGTTGAGGCCAATCGACCAGTGCAGTGTTGGCGATACAAGGCGAGCGGGTTCACACGGTCCTCCGCACCGCCAGAGAGGCACGCATCTGCATCGCCTCGGCGAATCACACGCCTTGATTCTGCTATGGATAAACCACTCGAGGCTTCACAGCAGGTAATTGTGTTGGAAGGGCCTTGGCAGTCGTGCACGATGGTGACATGGCACGCGAGCATGTTCGGTAAATATTTTAGGAGCCAAAGAGGTGTGAGGTTTTGCATTCCCTCACCGCCCCAGTGCGCAAGATCGAACGTTCCGTTCTCTTTTTTGCTTGTGACCAGGGCAGCACTGAGTTCATTGAGTTCTGCAGAAATCAAGCCAGCGCCAATATGACATCCAACGCGTGTCGGTGGAATTGTTGGGGGCTCATCACTTGTTCCAGCGGTGACTAGACCCGCGTCGGTGACTGCATCCGCAGCGGCACCAACGGCAAGTTCAGTGTCTCGGCACATGACTTTTGTCGCTTTACGATGGCTTTTCGGGACTATTTTTTTTACTTTAAAATCGTCAGCAGGCAGTTCGCCAGCAACTTGGCTTTTGAATCCGCTTGGATCAAACCGCTCGATGCGCGCGAGACCTGTTCGGCCCTCGAGCATTGCATTCCAAAGAAGATCAATGCCTACACCAAAGCAGGTGATGACACCCACACCGGATATGACAATCGTTTCATCTGTTGATGACATAGCGAGGGATTGTACCTTGAAAGATTGGCGTTGTCCCTTTGGCTCAACAGAGTCAGACACGTCTGGGTTACTGTAGAATAGGCAAGTTTGCACTTTAGGAAACCAATGTTCAAACTTCAAAGTAATCCACAAATACGCCTCCGTGCCGACATCCTCTCAGGGATAACGGTCGCACTTGCCCTCGTACCCGAAGCGGTCGCATTTGCATTTGTTGCGGGAGTGGATCCAATCGTGGGATTGCATGCTGCGTTCATCATCGGAATAATCACAGCCTTCTTCGGTGGGCGGCCTGGAATGATTTCTGGAGCGACAGGGGCGATTGCTGTCGTGCTTGTTGCCCTTGTTGCGACACACGGCATCGAATACATGTTTGCTGCAGTTGTGTTGATGGGCGTTTTGCAAGTGCTCGCTGGTGTGCTGCGCCTCGGTAAATTCATTCGAATGGTGCCGCATCCAGTCATGCTTGGATTTGTGAATGGACTTGCAATCGTTATTTTTCTTGCGCAACTCGGGCAATTCAAAACGGCAGATGCGCAAGGCAACATGGAGTGGATGCAAAATGGTCAATTGATTACCATGTTGGCGCTTGTCGCGGGAACGATGGCAATTATATTCTTTTTACCAAAGTTGACGAAGGCGGTGCCGGCGTCACTTGCTGCAATCATTGGAATCACAGTTGTCTCCATGGCCTTTGCATTAGACGCACCAACCATTGTCGATTACCTTCGCTCGATGACTGGAAACAGCGAGGCAACATTGCATGGCGGTTTTCCAGAATTCTCAATTCCAATGGTTCCATTCTCTTTTGAAACTCTTCGAATAATTTTTCCGTATGCAGTGATTCTTGCATCCGTGGGTTTAATAGAATCATTGCTCACATTGACTTTGGTGGACGAGTTAACAGAAACAAGGGGACGAGGGAACAAGGAATGTGTTGCGCAAGGCGCTGCGAATGTTACGTGTGGTTTCTTCGGCGGTATGGGTGGTTGTGCGATGATCGGGCAGTCGATGATTAATATTAACTCAGGCGGACGCGGCAGAACTTCTGGAGTTACCGCTTCGCTTGTTTTACTTGCTTTTGTGCTATTCGCTTCTGGTTTGATTGAGATGGTTCCAGTTGCAGCGCTCGTTGGCGTGATGTTTATGGTGGTGCTTGGCACATTCGAATGGTCGAGCTTTCGCGTGTTGCATAAAGTGCCACTCTCGGATGCATTTGTTATTGTGCTTGTTTCTGCAGTAACGGTCTTCACGGACCTTGCAATGGCGGTGCTCGTTGGCGTTATTGTTTCTGCGCTGGTCTTTGCTTGGAAACACGCCCAAGTCATACACGCTGCTGAAGAGATAGATGCACATGGAACTAAAATTTACACCTTGCACGGTCCACTCTTTTTTGGTTCGATTAAAAGTTTTCTTGATTTGTTTGATCCAATCGATGACCCAGACGATGTTGTTATTGAATTCCAACACACTCGTGTGTCGGATCACTCAGCAATCGAAGCAATAGATAATCTTGCGGAACGGTATCTCCGTGTTGGCAAAAAACTTCACTTGCGGCACCTGAGCGCGGATTGCCAACAATTGTTACGCAAAGCGGGCAACATGGTTGAAGTCAACGTCATCGAAGACCCGCATTACCACGTTGCCGACGACGCCCTCGCATAATAAACGACCCGCGGGATTGTTTAATTAACTAATGCGTCTCAGAGCCACATTAATGTTTAACATAATTTTTGGCCAACGAGCATGGCGAGTTCGATGGACTGTTCGTAATTCAACCGTGGGTCAACGAGTGTCTCGTAGGCGTCGCCTAAGCCGGACTCGTCCAACCCGCGCGCCCCGCCGGTGCATTCCGTGACATTTTGTCCACAAACTTCCACATGGACTCCCCCAAGGTTGGAGTGCATGTTTTTGTGAATGTCAATTGATTGTTCTAGTTCAGAAAGAATGGAATCGAAGTTGCGCGTTTTAATTCCGCTCTCTGTTTTCTTTGTATTGCCATGCATCGGGTCGCTGATAAACAGAACTTGTTTGCCCGTTGCCTTGACAGCGTCGATGAGTTTTGGAAGTTCGTCGTTGACTTTGTCTGCACCATATCGGTGAATCAATGTGAGCCGTCCGAGCTCGTTGTTCGGATGCAACGCATCAAGCAGTTGCTCAATATCAACATCGTGCGTCCCGATTTTGACGCCGATTGGATTCGCAATGCCGGAAAAGAATGCAATGTGCCCGCCGTCTGGGTCTGTCGTTCGCGCCCCAATCCATGGGAAGTGACAAGATAAGTTGTACCACCCATCGCGCCGTGGTACTTGCCTCGTTTGAGCTTGCTCG
>CAZURP010000003.1:24620-25175 GCA_964623715.1 uncultured Isosphaeraceae bacterium
AACTCGATTGATTGCGCCAACAGACTCGCCAGCGAGTGTTTCCATGAATCGCAAACTTTCAGCAATCGACGCAACGATTGCTTGGTATTCGCTTGCTTTTGGAGAGTGTTCAACAAAACCAAGATCCCAATATTCGGGGTGATGCAAGTCGGCAAACCCGCCGTCGATAAGTGCACGAACAAAATTGATTGTCATTGCGCTTCGTTCGAAACCACGAAGCAAACGGTTTGGGTTTGGGGTGCGTGCGATTTCAGAAAATTCAATGTCATTCACTAAGTCGCCGCGGTAACTTGGCAAAGTTACGCCGTCGATGGTTTCCATATCACTCGAGCGCGGCTTGGCGTATTGTCCTGCGAGTCGACCAACACGAATGACCCTTCTCTTGGTGGAGTGCACCAAGACAAGCGACATCTGTAAAAGAACTTTGAGTTGTCCAGTTATTCTTTCCGGGGTGCAATCGGCGAACCGTTCTGCGCAATCACCGGCTTGCAACAAAAAACGCTTGCCATTTGCGGCGTCAGCAAGTTGTGATTTGAGGTTTTCAATTTCCCAAGA
>CAZURP010000004.1:0-24193 GCA_964623715.1 uncultured Isosphaeraceae bacterium
GGGGTCAGGTTCAACAAGGTCAAGGACGCTTGCAATTGGCAGTTGGTTGCGGTGATCAGCACTGTACATCGTGAGTGCTTGCCCGAACTGACGTTGGTTCGCTCCGCAAAGAACACGTCGTGCGTTTTCACGCACAGACGAAAGCGCGGGCATCAACAATCCCATTAACAACGTTGTGATACTTATGACAACAATCAACTCGAGTAAGCTAAACCCGCGTCGCCTGTGTGGCAAACGTCGAAGGGTTGTACAAGTTGTAGCTGTTGTTTTCATCATTACGTTGGTCTGTACGATTACGACCTATAAGTAGCATAATCGAAATACTGAAAAAAGCGATAATAAACTGAAAACTTCTGTAAAAAAACGCTACACTCCTAAGTTGCTATACAAAAAAACACTACCTTTGTTAGGTATTTGTTAAGTCTTTATGGATTACTTGTGCAGGAGAGCACTTTGCTAAACGAAGAACCAGATTATCGATTGATGCGCCGAGTTGCTCTTGGCGAGGAAGATGCAGTTACAGAACTGTACGATCGATATTGTGCGCTCGTTTTTAAGCTTTCATTGCAATTTCTATCCAATAATGCGGAAGCGGAAGACGCCGTACAAGAGGTTTTTGTGCGGCTTTGGAAGACCGCAGATAGGTTTGACCCCAGAAAAGCGAAGTTAGTCACTTGGGTGATGCTTATTACCAGACGTCATTTAATCGACCGTATTCGTCGAAAAACAGTACGTCCGAAACAACAAGAATTTACAGAACACCACGAAGAATCTGCAACCGATGTGCCATTACCATCGAATACATTACTACATGAACGAAACGCCTTGCTCTGGGAAGCACTCCAAGCACTCCCAGAAATGCAAAGAATTGTTATAGAACGGGCGTACTTTCATGGGTTCACTTTGCGTGAAGTGAGCAGGCAGTTAGATGCACCGCTTGGAACGGTGAAGTCGGCACTCAGTCGAGGATTACTCCGCCTGCGGGGGCAAGGAAATAAAGATATAGCAGCCCAGTTGTAAAGAGGGGCGACAAAAGGATTACGACAGTAACGAATCAGATACCGATAGAGCAGTACCATGACGAACGAAACACACAACTATAATCAACTCCTTGAACTCGCTGTTCTTGAAGCACATGGTTTGCTTGATCCAATCGAATCCGATTTGTTCACTCGTTCGTTCCACGATGCACCAGTATCGATTCAAGAAGAAATTATCCGTATGCAAGAAGCATTTGCGGTGGATACTTCGTTCTTGCCTGATGAGAATCCACCAGCAGAACTTCGCAAGCGCGTACTTCAGGCAGTTGCAGATACTGCTGATCAAGAAGCCCAGCGACTCGCTCCTTTGGCGCTCATTGGTGCAAGAGCAAGTGCAGCACAAACACAGTACGGCTCATCGAAAAACATTACTCTGTGGCGAACTGCCGCTGTTGTCTTGTTTGGTGTTGCTGTCGTGCTTGCGGTTATTACACTCGATACACAACGTAAAGCAAATCGCAGCGCACAACTTGCGCTGAACAGTGCAACGAATACCGCACTGAATGAATTAGTCGGTCACAAATTCAGCGAATTTGTCGGCAACCCATACTGCCAAGTTACTCGGCTTGAACGTGCGAGTGGCGACTCCGCTGGCTATCTGCGAATTGCCCTCAACGAACGATTTGGAAATGGATTCGTCATGGGTATCGACCTTGAAGACGGTGAAGAAATCATCATCCAGGGTACTACAACTGACGGCACTGTTATCGAACTTGCTCGGCTTACAGCAGACGGCCCGATTGTTGGTCAGGACTTTGAAATCGACACTGCGCTTATCAGAGGCATGACAATTACTGCCCTCGACGCAAACACCGGCAAACGCTGGGTGTAACAAAACGTCATCTCACCTTGACTCCGAAACGACCCCGCGGGTCGTTTTTTTATACACCTTTGCTTTGGCTAACTGACGAAAAAATCGCCGTGCGACGCACACACAGAAGGTGAGCTCAAACCCAGTACCAGAAGGTGGGTTCGAATGCCATCATTCCAAGTCGTCCACTTCAGCGTTGCTTTGAGGCATGACTGTCGATGCGGCTTCATACGATCCCTGAGGGTTCGATAGGATCGAGCACATACACACTGCGTGTACATCGCACGGCGACTCGTTTGGTCGCCACTCGTACAATACCATGCTCACCATGTATCGCAAGGATATTTTTTGAAAACCCCATCCAAAGCTCAACACGCTCGTGAACTTATTGCATGGGCATTTTTGCCTATGATGATGGGCGCCATTGAAGGCGGAGTCGTTGGCGTTCTCACAAAAAGAATGTTTGAAGGCGTTGTCGAACAGACAATACTTGACTGGTCTGTCGCCGCCCTTGCGGCAGCACAAGGTTTTGCGAGCATTTCAAGTTTTCTATGGGCTGCACTTAGCCACGGCAAACATAAAATTCGTTTTATCACAACCTTAAAAATAGCGTGCGTACTACTTGTTGGAACCGTTTCATTCGTTCCACAAACGGCGCTCGGTCTCGCGATGTTGTTGTTCTGTGTCATCGGAACAAGGGTGTGTTACACGGGCATTGTCACATTACGGACAACCGTCTGGCAAGCAAATTACCCTCGCACGAATCGTGCGT
Organism: uncultured Isosphaeraceae bacterium; assembly: GCA_964623715.1. GTDB lineage: Bacteria > Planctomycetota > Phycisphaerae > Phycisphaerales > SM1A02. The sequence goes on from CAZURP010000004.1 coordinate 2,624, forward strand.
TCGTTGCTGGAAGAATTGCAACGGTGCAAGCGCTCGTGCTAGCAAGTGTTAGTTTTGGTGTTGGGGAGGCAATGGACCTCAACGAAAACGCTATTCGATGGGTCTATCCAGTTGCTGCAAGTTTTGGCGTGCTGGGTGCTTGGATTTACAGCAAAATTCGAGTCCAAGGGCATAAAGAACTTTTGTCAGAGGAAAAAAGTTCGCCACACCATGTTTCATTTTTGCCTTGGAACACTTTCAAGTTGCTCTTTGAAGATAGTGCGTTCGCAAAATATATGGGATGCCAGTTTGTCTTTGGTGTTGGAAACTTAATGCTGACCGCCCCGCTTGTCATCGTGCTCAGCGATCAGTTCGACCTTGGATACCTCGGCGAGATAATGATTGTTTCAACCATCCCAATTCTCATGATTCCATTGAGCACCCTTTTTTGGGCGAAACTCCTCGACAAAATGCACGTGTTGTCATTCCGGTCAATTCACAGTTGGTTCTTCGTTGTTTCTTCGCTCTGCATTGGCATCAGTATTGCAACACATTCAGTTGCTGGTCTATGGATTGGTGCTGGGATTCGCGGAATTGGTTTTGGCGGTGGCGTACTCGCTTGGAATCTGGGACACCAAGATTATGCACCCCTCGAACAGTCAAGTCGGTATATGGGTCTGCACGTCACATTGACAGGAATTCGTGGTCTTCTCGCACCCGCGTTTGGCATGGCTATTTATACCTTCTTACACAAGAGCGGGTATCAGGCTGGGCCTTTTGTGTTCTACGTTGGGGCTTTTCTCTCTGCAATCGGTGGAATCGGCTTCATTTTGCTCGCAAAAGCACGTATATCCAACAAAATGTAGTTCCAATTATCGTTTTATTTTGGTAATATGCACGGCTCGCCTGTCCTTTCAGCAGGCATGTGAACCCCCGCTGTTTCTCTCTTATTGCGCAATGTGTGCATGGAACCAACGGCTCACACAAGCAACCACGACAGCGACCACGTGGCCAAGATTGAAATGTCGCAAACCCACATGGTAGATTACAATTTGATCGCGGATATCGGAATCGATTTCGACGAAGTCGATGCAATGATTTCAGCCTCCCTAGGCGAAGAAGTTGCTGGCGGAAACATGGATACACTTATTTCGAGTGAAATCCAACAGTTCGTTCCTGGAAATATGCTCAAGGGGAAAATCGGCGGTAAAGCTGGTGATGATGCTGTCATCGACGTTGGCCTAAAATCCGAAGGTCTTATTCACAAGAGTGAGTTTGACGATTGGGATTCGCTCGAGTCCGGTATTGAAATCGAAGTCATCCTCGAAGATCTCGAAGATGAAAACGGCATCATTAAACTCTCCAAGCGAAAAGCCGACCGCATTCGCAACTGGGAAAAAGTTCTCGAAACATACAACGAAGGTGACATCGTTGAAGGCAAAGGCATTCGCCGAATCAAAGGTGGCATTCTTGTTGACATAGGCGTCCCTGCGTTCCTCCCTGCATCCCAAATCGACGTTCGACGACCTGGTGATGTCAATGAATTCCTTGGCAAAACAATTCGTGCTGAAATTCTCAAAATTGATGAGCCACGACGAAACATCGTCGTCAGCCGCCGAACACTCATCGAGAGTGAACGCGATGAAGCGAAGCAACGCCTACTCAACACAATCAACGAAGGCGATGTCATCATTGGCAAAGTAACGAATGTTGCTGAGTTTGGTGCGTTTATTGACCTTGGTGGAATTGATGGTCTACTCCACGTCACTGACATGAGTTGGGGACGAATCAAACACCCAAGCGATATGTGCAAAACTGGTGATGAGCTTGAAGTGAAGGTTCTTAAAGTAGACTTCGACACTGAAAAAATTGCACTCGGTCTGAAGCAGAAAGAGGCATCACCCTGGGACGATATCGAAGGTCGCTTCCCCGTGCAAACACGCGTTACTGGCAAAGTTGTCAACCTCGTCAGTTACGGAGCCTTTGTGCACCTTGAAGATGGTGTCGAAGGGCTTGTTCATGATTCAGAAATGTCATGGCGCAAACGAATTAACCACCCAAGCGAAGTCGTATCACCTGGAGATGAGATCGACGTAGTCGTGCTTGACATCGATAAGGACAAGCACGAAATTTCGCTTGGCATGAAGCAAGTCGAATCCAATCCGTGGGAAATCGTTGCTGAGAAATATCCAATCGGAACTATCGTTTCCGGTGCCGTGCGAAACCTTACAAACTACGGTGCATTCGTAGAAATCGAACCTGGCATCGATGGTTTGTTGCATGTAAGTGACATTTCATGGACAGAAAAGATTGCGCATCCAAACGAGAAATACAAGAAGAACGACGAAGTCGAATGCATGGTGCTTGAAATTGATCAAGAAAAACAACGCATCTCACTTGGCATGAAACAAATGCACGAAGATCCATGGCAAAACGCAATTCCAGAAGCGTACAAGCCTGGCATGGTTGTGCACGGCACTGTTACCAAGATTACAAACTTCGGTGTATTTGTTGAACTTGAAGATGGACTTGAAGGATTGCTTCACATCTCCGAACTTGCTGACAAGAAGGTGGATAGCCCACAAGACATTGTCAAAGCAGGCGAAGAAGTCAATGTGAAAATTCTCAGAGTAGACCTCGATGATCGTAAAATAGGTCTATCACTCAAGCGTGCATTGTCTGGCGAAGACATTGAAGAAAACTGGGAAGCACATGTTCCAAAGAGTGACTCGCCAGAACGTGGTGGCATGGATGATCACGGTGCACTTGGTACCGACAAAATCGAACTGTAAACACAGTTCTCTGTAATACAAAAGTGGGGGGCCGTTTTCATTTGAACGGGGCCGCTTTTCTTCTCTCTTCTCCATGCATCTCGTGATGCCAAAGTCAGCATAGCGCTAAAAATGTAAGGACGGTCAAAAGGACTACTTTTCGCCTATGTCGCGTCATCTCTGTTGCATGCTTCAGCACTCGCATCTCTCGTAAAGAACCTCTTCTCTTCATTTCGTTCGCTTTGTCTCTCGGACACCGCTATCATGCACGAACTTTCTTGCAATGCAAGTGTAAATGTGTATTTTCTTTATGAGCAACACTCCCTTACTACGTTTTTTTGCCTTTCTTGCCCTTTTCGGTTCAGTCTGTGCGGATTATGCCTTTGCAGAAGCACCCACTTTTCAGGATGTTGAACGAGCGGTGGTCGCCCTTCGAGGGTGGATACAAGATGATTTACATGTCCCAGAGGATTCCTCAATCGCTCTTCCTGCTGAAACCTCTGTCTGCGTAATTTTGCGGCACCACGGGCAGGTTCTTGGTGTGGGCGTCGCACACGGACAGGATAAAGGCCCTCTTGAGGAAGCAGCAACCGCAGCATTCGCAGAAACAAATCGTGATAAGACGTTCGCGAAACTTTCCTCTGCATTCAAAGCAATCGCCAGCAATTCGATTTCGATTGAGGTGGAACTCGGTGGTAAACCAATTCCATCGCCAAGTAAAAACTACGCACGTTTTTCACACAAAATACGTCCGGGTGTTGATGGTATCGCTGCGCGCAGAAATAACCAGTGGGATATACGCTTACCCGCAGCTTTGCGATTATCACCACGAAGAAAAATATCAAGTGTGCTTGCTTCTGTTTGCTTAAACGTAGGCGTACACCCAGCCATTGCGATTTCTGGTGAGTTGCCACAAGGCGAAGACGTGACTCTTTATTCCATTCCAACAGTCACTGGTTTCCAAAAAGAAACTGGAGCGAAAGTTGCCCTACTTATTCGCGGGGATGAGCTTGTAGCAGATATATGCACACTGGAAACAATTACCTCACTTGCAAACATCCTTGCGAAACACCTCATTGTGTGCACAAGCGAAACAGGCACCGTCATCGGACGGTACCAGCCGGAAACTGATTCATTCTCTTCGCCGATTGCATCTCCCTTTGTTCAGCTCATGGTCGCAAGTGCGTTGGAAGAATACGCTTCGCTTCAAACAAGTTCCTTTCGGGAGAATGCTCGATCAACTGCTTCGAACATCATCGGCGATGTCGAGAAGAAGTATTACGACCACGAGGCAATCCCAATTGAAGTTGCCGCGAGCACTGTGCTTCTTCTCGCTTCAAGTCCAGCCCCTTGGAGCAATGAAATACTACAATTTATGCACGCGTGCAAAGAGACTGTATTGCGTGTTACTGGGGAGACTGTACAGAGTGAAGCCCTTTCTGAACCACCACATATTTATGCAATTCTTGCTCAGGCAATGAGCGAAATTGCAACGAATGCAGCTAATCCAAAAGTACAAAAACTTGCAGAAAGTCTTTGCCTGCTCTGCATCGAAAACATTCCATTGGAATCGAAGGTTTCAACTATTCCTTGGTTGTTTGACGCAGTCGCACTACTGAATGCAAACGGTAGTAGGCTTCCTACTGAAACCATGGATGAATTACTGAACATCGCACTTGCATCCCAAGTCACAGCAACCAAAGAGCCCGAGTTAGCTGGCGGGTTTTTACTCACAAGCGATGATGGTCTCGTTGCTGATGCCCGAGGACTACGAATGGTCCAAATGCTTGCAAAATCTGAATCAATACTTGCAAAAGAAGCACTTCTTGAAGCGCTTCGTTTTGCAATCCAACTCACAACAAGCGACGAAAGAGCAAACCGTTTTCAGGCACCCTCCTTTGCACTCGGTGGAGTTCGCGCCTCTATGTGGGACGCAGCAATGCCCACTGAAGCAACGGCAATGACGTTACTTGGTGTAGTGCAGGCAATTAAAGCGATGCAATCCTGTACGCCTTCAAAATGATGCGTATACTTCATCTATGAAATTCATTGTCACTATTATTCTTGGTTTTATCCTTGGGAACCCAGATGCTGACAACCTTGGTACGCTCGTCTACAACGACGTGTCTCTTCAGATCGAAGATGTGGCATCAGAACAAGTCGTAGATTCATTTGGGAATGATCTCAACCTGCTATTGAAAGTTTATTGGAAAACAAAAAACCAAGACGGATGCGACAGAGCAAAAAAAGTTTCATTACTACTGCGCAACCAACCCGCAATCATTGTGCTTGAACGAATCGCAACCCAATTGGGAACCGATGAAAGCGACGCAACTTGGCAACTTCGAGATGGTGTTGTGGAAATTGGACTAAAAAACCAACTCGCAAAAAGACAATTTCAACGTCTCGTTACATACCCTATTATGGATCTTCTCTTTGTTGTAAATGATTTTAGTTTCCTTGAACAAAACAATGGAAGAACCGCGCCCGAATCTACCGAGCAACGGCAAGCACGCATCGACGAACTAATAGAAAAAATATCCAAGCTAATTGAACCAGATGTCTGGGCACAAAACGGGGGGCCTTGCACTATCGCCAATTACAAAGAAACTTTGCTTGTTCGAGCACCTAATTTTGTCCACCGCCAAATTGGCGGGTATGCATTCGTGCCGACGAAACCACAAGGTGCTTCGCCCCGCGAACTCCAAGTTAATCGCAACCGCACATCTGTCAAAATTAAATACCCGCGAGATTAATGACCCGCGGGGTTGTTAATCCAGTGGTTTAACCAAGCACGGTCCCATTCTATTTTTGCTTTTCGGTGCGAAAGTTTAGATAAGCCGTGCCCAGTGCCAGGGTAGATAACAAGTTGGGTTGGAACTTCAAGATAATCATGCAATGCACGGAACAATGCTTTTGATTGCTCAGCCGGTACACGGGCATCTCCTGCACCGACGTGGATAATAGTCGGAGTTGTGATGTTGTCCGCTTCAAAGAGCGGTGACATTCGGTTTAACTCTTCTGCAACTTCCCACGGTAAACCCTCCGCGTAATTCACAACGTGCCCGGGCGTGTCTTCAATAGACCATTGCATTGTTTGCTCAAAGACACCTGCGCCACTACTCGCAGCTTTAAAACGATCCGTTTCCGCAATGAGGCAGTTCGTTAAATAACCACCATTACTCCAACCGCCAACCGTGAGTTTGTCTGGGTCTGCAATTCTACGAGCGACCATCTCATCAACGCCAGCAAGAATGTCTGATACTTCGATATCGTTTTCCTTGCCAACCAAGTCCGTGATAAACGTATCGCCGTATCCAGTTGACCCACGGTAGTTCGGGCTAAAGACAGCCCAACCATCGCTCGAATAAAGCCCCCTGCCATACATCGAAAACTCCAAGGCTTTTGTCACCGCAGAGGTGGGTCCACCATGCAGGTGTACGTACATTGGAAGTGGCGGATCACTGTTCAATTTATATCCATGGGGCAACTCAAGAACACCCTCTATCACCGTGCCGTCCTTTCCCTTCCACCGTACGATTTCTATGCTCGGTAGTTTCCAATTCGCTACATGGCTGTTTGGATTGGCAAGAACAATTCCAGAGTTTGCATCTTTAACACGAACGACTGCCGTCAGCGTATCTTGCGAACCCACAAGTGCAACACATTCGTCGGTATTTCTCGCTATCGTAAAATCCCAACAGAGTATGCCATTTGAAAAAACTTCTGTTGTGTCGCCTTGCGTGCCATTTCCGACATTTGCAATTCGCAAGAGGGGACGAATTGTTCCGCGTTCAGCGATGTAGAGAAGGTCATTTGTTTTTGGAGCCCAAACAGGAGAGGTGCCAAGCGTATCGTTTTGAACTCTATTCACTTTTTGTATTACTGTCGTATCGCTATCAAAAGTTGCAACAAACATATTCCTTGGGAACCCATCAAAATCCACTGAGAACGCCAAACGAGAACCGTCGGAAGACCACTCCGGTGATTCCACCCAACCGTACGGCGATGGTGCTTCTTTGCGCCAAAGTGTGTCATCTAGGAGCGTAGTTTCTTTACTCGAAAGATCGTACACGCCAAGTTCAGACCATCCTTCGTTCGTTATTAATCTCGTGTCAGGAGTCGTAATGATTGCTATTTTTGTACCATCTGGAGTTGGCGTAAAATACTGAATCACCCTATCCTCGTCCCAGAGTTGTGTGTGCTTCCACGTAACAACGTCGAGTTTCCATAACTCTGAATAATCAACGAGACCGTGCCCATATTCTATGTCATCGTGGTCTTTACGAAGATCTTTCCACTGGTCATCTATCTGTTCTTCATCACTAACAACGTAATACACCCTCCTGCCGTCATAGCTCAGTGACCAATCTTCTACTCCACCCTCGAGCCGAGTGACTGCCATCAGTTGCGAACCATCTGGTTTTATTCTCCAAACTTGCTTCTTTCCGTTACGAGGCAAGTCGTCACCCTTGCTTCCCCTGCGAGACGAAAAATACAACCAATTGTCATTTGCGCCCCACTGAAGAGAGCCATCGTATGCTTCATCGAATGTCAAGCGAAGTGGTGTCGCGTTTGGAACATTTGTTTCCACAACCCAAATATCCGTGTTTCGTTTATCAAGTTCTTCATCCCATCGCCCTTCTGTCCACGCGGTATAGGTACCGTCTGGCGAGATTGCACAACTCGAAAGATACGACAATGAAAAATAATCGTCTGTTGTAATTGACGATTTGTTTTCAGTTGCTTGTAGTGAAAATGCTAAAAGTGCAATTGCATACATAGAATATTCCTTCTATCAATCGTGACGCAATGCAACGATTGGATCTTGTCTACTTGCGATTATTGCCGGGTAGATTCCAAAAACGAGCCCAGTCCCTGCTGCGACTAAAAATGAAACGACAATTGACCATCCAGTAATTCGGGTTTCGAGCCCAACACCTACGTCTCCAATACTACTAAACATAGAGAAACTTAACATCCAAGGCAAGAACGATTCAAGCCCAACAGATATTCCGACACCGAGCCCAATGCCAATTAGACCTCCCACGCAACTTAAACTTCCTGTTTCGATGAGGAACTGAATTGCAATATCACTTCGTGAAGCGCCGACTGCCCTGCGGATGCCTATCTCTCTTGTCCGTTCAACAACAGTTGCAAGCATAATGTTCATAATGCCAATGCCCCCAACAAGCAGACTAATTGCCGCAATTGCAGTCAGCAAAATATTCATAGTGGCTGTTGTTCGACGTACATTTTCCAACAATTCCCAAGGGACGATAATTTCAACATCCTTCAGTTTTGGGTGACCCACTTTCATAACGTTGCGAATATGTTCAGCCATTGGTACGACTGCGTCGGTAGTAGGAGCGGTTAAATAGATTTCTGAAATTTCTACTTCCTCGCCACTGAAAGAACCCGATTGTCTCCGAACAACCACATCGCCAAACTCGAGTTTTGCCGTCGTCAGCGGTATGTGGACATCTTTATTTAAATCACGCCCGACCAGTGCAGAACCAGCACCTCCCGCCAATCCGACTGGTTTAAGTACGCCAATAATCGTGAACACTCTTGTGTCGATTCGCAAAATCTGACCAACTGGGTCGGAAAGTGGGAAAAACAACTTCTCAATCTCAGACCCAATGACGGCGACAGGCGCTCTTCGCTCAAGGTCTTCCGCAACTAAATAACGCCCGCCACGCTTTACTCGAAGGTTCGCAGCTGCCCGTAAGGCGGGGATTGTTCCAAATGTTTGGCTCGTCGTTCTAGATGCGCCTCTGGAAACTTCAGAGCCAACTGATTTCAGTGGAATAATTGTGTCTGCTGGTATGAACGTTTCTAGTCTCTTCAAATCCTCGGCGGTCATACCAAACTTTGCAACAAACGATCTGCGTTGCGAACCAACCGATTGTGATTCTGGTGGACGTTGCGACCGGACAATGATGTTTGTTGCACCCAGCGACTGAATCGCACGTAGAGCACTTTGTTTGTTGCCCTCTCCAATAGAAACCATCACAATGACTGAGGCGACGCCAAGAATAATGCCCAGACTTGTCAGCAGAGAGCGCAACGCATGCAAGCGTAAACTCTTCATGCCAAGTAAAAATGTTTCAATGGATATATTCATTCTGGCATCAATGGTTGGGTGGTTTCGGAAGCAAAATCTTCTGGAATATCAACGTAAAAAGATGCACCTTGACCGTGCGTTGATTTCACACCCAAGTGAGCATGAAGGAGTTCGGCGAGCTCTCTGCAAATCGCAAGACCTAAGCCAGTGCCAGAGTGTTCCTTTGTGTGCGTTGCGTCCACTTGTCTAAATTTTTCGAACACCATTTCGAGCATATCCTCAGGTATTCCCGGTCCCTTATCAGAAATCATGATTCTCACCGATGACGGTGAACCATGTTCGTGTATTTTCGTTGCCGAAATTGTGACAACAGAGTTTGCCGGAGAAAATTTAATGGCATTCGAAAGGAAGTTATACAAAATTTGTTGTAGCTTGCCTGGATCGGTTTGAATTGACGGCAAACTAGTTGCCACCTGCAAGTCTAGAACGAGCCCTTTTACCTTTGATTGCGGACGCATAATACTTGCGAGCCCCTCAAGCAAATCCTGCACGCTTGTTGGTTCTGGATTCACTTCCATCCTGCCTGATTCTATTTTTGCCATATCAAGAAGTTCATTTATCATGTCAAGCAACGACCGACCGCTTGTAAGAATATTTCGTAAATATCGAACTCGTTTTTCCTGGTCTTTCTCGGTTTCGATTGGCATTCCTTCAAGTAATTCTGCAAAACCGATAATCGAATTTAGTGGCGTTCGGAGTTCGTGGCTCACGTTTGCGATGAATGCATTCTTTAATCTTCCAGATTCAAACAAACCAATATTTACTTCTGCAAGTTCTTCCACTTTTAAATCCAGAGACGCATTCATCTTTTGAAGTCGGAACTGACCCTGCTCCATCCTGTCAAGCATTTCATTAAATGCATTCGAGAGTTCTTCAAATTCATCCCCCGTTTGCAACGATGATCTCGCCGTTAAATCTCCATCTTGAACTCGTTCCGTTACTCGGCGTAATCTTCGCACGGGCGAAAAAATTAATCGGTGAAAAATAAAATAATACACAAGAACTGAAATCAAACTCCCAACGATGCCAGCGATAATAATCAACGCTCTTGTATCGCCAAGTTGTTCTTTTGCAAATGTTGATTTTCTTCGGATTATCAAAATTGCCTCAAGTGGATCTGAAACGCTCGGTGCATTCACCCCAGAACCAAAGTCCGTCACGCCCTCTTTTCTAATCGAACCTGTTTGGGATTTGGTTATTGGTTTTGCATACTGAAAATAATTATGTTGGTCTCGATCGTAAGGAGCGTAAAACTCATCGACTGCGCCTTCGTTTTTCTCAAACGCTGCGAGAGCGCGGTCTACAAATGTATTTCCGCTTCTGTCAATTTCATCTATACGGACAAGGTGAATATTGACATCCTCGCCCTCAAAAACTTCTGCCTTCACCTGAGAATTTATCCAAACATCTGCTAACTGTCTTGCAACTTCTAACTGATATTCTTGGACGACCGCGGAAGAACTCATCCAAAGAACCGCTAAAAGGGATGTGATAATGATGACATTCGCAGTGCCAAAAATTGCGAGGCATTTGTTTGCTAAGCTAACGCGCTTTCCCATTCGTACCATGATAACGACCCCGCGGGTCGTTTATGGTTCCGATCGATTATGGTTTTTGCCAGTCCCACTGTTTTGATTTATTCAACACTGCGGACGCGTGTTTGGTGGCGCGGGTACAAATAGGGGCGATAGGCTGAACAGCTCCAAACCACACAGGATCATCGCGATGTTCAAGACACATTCTGCATGTACCCTCTGTTGGAGCACCGGCGCCAGCGAGCACGAGTTCTGTATACGCCACCGTCAAACAATTACCGCACACAATGCTCCCTTGGTGCCCTTCAACACACGGGACATCGTTTGCCCACGCAGTATTGCCACAAAAGTCGCAAAGAATATCTTCTGGCTGAACGTTGTTATCGTCAATACCTTCTCGGTGCATCAATCCACCCTCACTAATGTTGTTGCGTGAAATGGTCTGCCCTCACGCTTATACTTTCTTTCAAAGTTCGTGCCAACAAGTTCGCCATCGCTAGCAGATTGTGCTGGGCAAAAGATTTCTTGTCTAAATAGTTTCGTGTTACGATCGAAGTGCTCCACGTCCCACTCCCAAAGAGCATCGTGGTCGGTCACAACGTGCACTATGCCACCTTTCTTTAGTACACGATGGAACGTTTCAAGCGTGCTGTCTTGAATGACACGCCGTTTATGGTGGCGTGTTTTTGGCCACGGGTCACTAAAGTACAGGTGAATAATGTCAGCAACATTCGCTTCACACCAGTACTGCAAAAACTCAGTTGCGTCACCGTGCACCATTTTGACGTTCGGAATGTGGTTTCTTCGCAAGCGATCTGCTGCGTATCGATAAAATTCCGACGCCCATTCAAATCCAAGATAATTCGGTTCAGCACGCTTTTGCGCTTCTTGCAAAAGGAAGGTGCCTTTGCCTGAACCAATTTCAATTTCAAAAGGTTTTGTTGCATCTTCAAACCATTCTCGAGGGTCAATTCGACCTTCTGTACTCGGTGGAAGTTTGCGCATGTCGATGCCAATATCGCCAACATCAAATGTTCGGCCTCGTGAGAGTCCAAAACTCATGAACCCGCCCCACTCACACCAGCACCACTTGCGCCCATTGCTGCTTCCGTTTGTAGCGCAGTTGTTTCTGCAACTGCACCCGAAGAGCTACCACGAGTTGAGACAAGACACGTAATACCGGTGCCGTGCCCCTTTAACTCGTTCTCCCAGACGAGTGCTCCAGTCGTGGGTTCCAAGCAAAATGTGTAGCCATGCACCGAAACAATCAAACGATCACCATCAAGAAGGATGGAGGGGTATCCGCTCCCTTTTGGGGATTTCCATTCCCATTTTTTCTCACCGGTGTATCTATCAAGCGCGATGACTTGCTTGTTGAATCCAACGAATACCAACTCTTCAAGTTTGTTAGTCATTGTCGGTTGCCTCTACTAACCAAGCTGTCATAATTGCAAGTGCCTCAGGATCAAAAGTCGTTTCAATTTTACCGTACTCGCTCACTGCGCCAGTTGTTGCAGGCTGGAACAAATGATTTAGTCCTTCGAGTTCAACTAAAGTAATGTCGTTACCTGATTCTGTTTTCACTTGTTCTATCGCTGTCAGATTTTGACTCGCATCGACTTGCACATCTTTAGAGCCATTTAGTGCAAGCACCGGACAGGTGACTTGCGCAAGTGTTGGTGCTGGATCGTAAAACAAAAAAAATTGCATCCATGGCGAGGATATCACTTCAAGACCTTCGTCAACGCCTTGTTCAAACAGTTCTTCTGTTACGTCAATACCCTGTGCTTCAAACTGAATTGCAACGAGTTCCTTCATTTGTTTTCGTAATACTTCTTCATCTGTGCCCGTCTCCATCAGTTCATACAACGTCATAGATACGTTTACAAGACTGTCTATAAACTCTTGGTCTGCACCCGTCGTTTCCAACAAGCGCGCCTGTTGAACGGGAAGGAGTTCGTCTCCCGCAACGCCTGGGCCCGCAAGCATGACAACAAATGCAATCTTGCTATCGTCAACCGCAACCATTGGCCCAATAAGACCACCTTCACTATGACCAATAACCCCAACTCTTCTCGAATCTATTTCGGAATGATTGCGAACAGCATGCACCATCACAGCAGCATCACTTGCAAAATCTTCTGACGTTGCGTTCACCAAGGTGGCTCTGTCTTCGACAACCGACCCGCCGACCCCACGGTCGTCGTACCGAAGTACAGCAATGCCGTTGCGCGTGAGGTAATCTGCTATTACTAAAAAAGGTTTGTGTCCCATGAGTGATTCGTCACGGTCTTGTAATCCAGAACCGCTGATGAGTACCGCGCAAGAAAACGGCCCCTTGCCTTCAGGAATTGTGAGCGTTCCTTGAAGCAAGTGACCATCTGGATGTTGTGCTGTTACTTCGTATTCCCAATACGGAAATGGCCCAACGGGCTGTTGTGGCCGAATCAATTCTGTGTGTTCTTGGATTCGATTGAAATCGATTTCAAAAACGAGTCCTTGGTGCATTTCGCCTGTAAGTTTGGTCTGCTCGTCGTTTTCAAATACAACAAAGGACAAGCCCGCCTGCGGTAACTCTGCAAAAAGAGACCCGTCTTGTTTGTACGTTGCAGGAAGGGGAATGTCCTTAGCGCCTTGCGTCGGAACGGTTAGCAATATGAGCATGCCATCATCTGTGTCCGCTATGCCGAGCGTCATTTCAAGGGGTCCCATTGTTGGAATAGGTATTTCACCCGAATACAGCCGAGGTTCCTCTGCAAACACATTGCAGGCGATAACACCAAACCAAAGAATACAATGGCTCAAAAAAGAAATATGCATGCGTTTCTCCTTACGAAGTTGTAGTTTCAGGGCTCGAAGGCAATTCAACCCGTTTTGCGTCTGACCACAAATCTTCTAAATCATAGTACGAACGGCGTTGCGGGTCAAACAAATGTAACACGACTGTAATGAAATCAACAACAATCCAAGTTGCACCAGAATCAATGTTCTTTCGAAACGCTGGGCATTTCATTTCTTCGCCCAGGTCTTTCACTTCGACGGCAACCGATTTCATTTGCCGGTCACTTGTACCAGTCGCAATCAAAACATAATCGCACACTTGGCTCAAGCCAGTCACATCAAGTAAAACGACATCTTCGCAGTGTCTATCCTGAAGCAAGCGCCCCGCTTCCGCAGCGAATGCTGCAGAATCGGGGCGATTGGCTGTTTCAGAATGAGTTGTAGTCATTAAAGACCTAAGATTCCCTGTACAACAGGGCCAAAGTTCACAACAAGGCCAGCAAATACCACTGACACGATCGCAATCAACTTAATAAGAATGTTGAGTGCAGGACCTGAGGTATCTTTGAATGGATCGCCAACGGTATCGCCAACGACACTTGCTTTATGTGCATCGGAGCCCTTGCCGCCGTGTTTACCAGACTCGATGTACTTCTTCGCGTTGTCCCAAGCACCACCTGCATTTGCCATGTAAATCGCAACCGCAAAGCCAGATGTAAGACCACCAACAAGTAAGCCCATCACGCCACCAACTCCAAAGAGGAGGCCAACGATAATTGGAACTGATATTGCAAGAATCGCAGGCAGTACCATTTCTTTTTGTGCACTTGCAGTGGAGATATCTACGCAACTGCCATAGTCAGGATACGCAACACCGTCGACCATCGTTTGTTCTTTTGGCCAATTCATTGGATCTTCAATCTCTTCATCGCTCATGCCGTTTGCTTTGAAAGCTTTCTTCATCACACCAAATTGGCGACGGCATTCGTTCATCATTTCAAATGCGGCGCGTCCAACAGCGTTCATGGTGAGTGCGCAGAAGACGAAAGCAAGCATAACTCCGAGGAAGATTCCGCCAAGAACTTTAGGGTTCATTATGGTGACATCGTAGAACGAAAGAAGTTGTTTTATTTTTGCTTTGTGCGAGGGCACCATAGCAAATGAAACATCGCCAACTGTGACAGTGTGTGTGCGTTCAGTTTCTCCCCAAGTAAAATCGGCAGCAAGTGTGCCTTCTGCCCAGTCCAAATCTGCAACTGCTCGTTGTGTTGCATTTGACGCGAGCATCAAGCCACCAAACGTTTCGCCATTATTGTTTGCGACAAACTCGCCATTACCAAGATACGCAACCGTGTTTTGTGCTTCTTCGACCATTGCGATGTCAGCTACAATTTTTTGATCGAGACTTGTTTGCACCACTGAAACGTAGGCTGCGAGCAGCGCAAGCGCTGTTAATGCAGCAGACCCGATTGCAAAACCCTTACCAGTTGCTGCAGTTGTGTTACCTAGCGAGTCGAGCATATCTGTTCGATCGCGAACGATTGGTGGTTGACCAGTCATTTCAGCGTTGCCGCCAGCGTTATCTGCGATTGGACCGTACGCATCTGTCGCAAGGGTAATACCAAGCGTACTCAGCATACCAACTGCAGCAATGCCCACGCCGTAGAGGCCAAGCAAGAAGTTTTCTGTACCGCCAGCGAAACTAAATGAAGCAATGATTGCGACAACAATAACGATGAGCGGAGCCCATGTTGAAATCATGCCTTCTGCGATACCAGCAATTATTACGGTGGCAGCACCAGTTTCTGTTTGTTCTGCAATTCTTTGTGTTGGAGGGTGTTCGTACGAAGTGTAATACTCGGTCGCGTATGCAATGGTGAGACCAGCTGCAAGACCTGTAATGATTGAAGCCCATGGACCCCACCAAACGAAACCGACAACTTCTACATCTTTGAATAAGAAGTAAAACAATCCACCGCAAAGAACCGCGATGAGGAACGAAGCAACGTACACGCCTTTGTGAAGCCCTTTAAGAAGTTCGCTAAAGGATGCGTTTTCTTTTGCGCGAACAACGAAGACGCCAACGAGGGAGCAGAAAATACCAAGCCCCGCCAGTGCCATTGGGGCAACCGCAAGTTTAATACCAAATCCTGTTGTTCCGATTGCCATCGCTGCGGCAGCACCAAGTGCCATCGTTGCAAGAATTGAACCGTAATAACTTTCGTACAAGTCGGCGCCCATGCCTGCAACATCACCAACGTTGTCGCCAACGTTGTCTGCAATAGTTGCTGGGTTGCGTGGATCATCTTCAGGAATGCCTGCTTCAACTTTGCCAACAAGGTCAGCACCGACGTCAGCTGCTTTTGTGTAGACACCACCGCCAACACGCGCGAACAACGCTTGGGTAGATGCACCCATGCCAAAGGTCAACATGATGGATGTGATTTCAACTAAACCGCCTGCGCGTTCGGGAAGCACTTCGTTCCAAAGATAAAACCAAACAGATACGTCAAG
Organism: uncultured Isosphaeraceae bacterium; assembly: GCA_964623715.1. Classification (GTDB taxonomy): domain Bacteria; phylum Planctomycetota; class Phycisphaerae; order Phycisphaerales; family SM1A02. Next base: position 18,331 of record CAZURP010000004.1, read on the forward strand.
AAGTGCGAAACCAACAACAACCAACCCCATGACAGCACCCGATCGGAATGCAACTTTAAGGCCGTCGTTGAGTGATTGCTTCACTGCCCACGTTGTACGGGCAGATGCATTGGTCGCCATCTTCATACCGAACCAACCACAGAGTCCTGAAAACAAACCAGCAACTGGCACGCCAACAGCTGACCAAATCGGTTGAATTTCTGCAAAACCGAGTAAGGCAAGAATTGCGACTAACACTATAAAAACAACGAACACCACTTTGTACTGTCGTTTGAGATACGCCATCGCTCCGGCACGAACGTGCTCAGCAATTTCGATCATTTCTGGTTCGCCTTCACTTTGTGCCATGACGCCTTTACTAAAAACGAATGCCATAATAAGTGCGGCGATTGCACCCAAAGGTGCAAGGTAAAAAAGTTCGGGTAGACCTGTTGTTTCTTGAGCAAGCATGAGAAGGTTCATTGTTGTGTGTCTCCAATATGCGGATAGCGTTTTGCTATCCGATTATTCTGCCTTGTGCGGTGTCACTGCACCGCTTTAAAAAAAGTAACACCAACGGCCGCGAACTCGGTCGCAACAATACATTGATGTTGGTGGGTAGTAAGTACTTATTAGTTAAGAACGTGAACGCTGTTGTGGAAAATTCAATTCGCGATAGCGACGTGATTCTTCTTTTCGGCGAGCTCGGCGCTTGCGTTCGGATGGTTTTTCGAAGTATTGACGCTTCTTTACATCCTTGATTAGGTTCTCTTTTTCACAGAGTTTTTTGAAACGACGGAGCATTTGCCCTGCTGATTCGTTTTGTCTTGCTTTAATGCGAATTGCCATATGTTTAGGTACCTTTTTCTGCTAAAAACAGTTTTGAGCCACGTATTAGAACGCATTCTTGGGTTCATTGCAAGGGGCAATTGCAACACGTATAACTCTTTATAGAACAGTGGGTTACAAGGGGTAAAACTGGTGCTATCCTAAGCAATATTATGGAATTGCTTATTGACACATGGAACGTGCTTCACCAGACTGGCATCTTGCCCGCAGATTCTGCTGGAATTGGTACCGGCGGGCTGTGTAAAATGATTGAAAATAGCCGCTGGAATGGTGAACGGGTTATCCTTGTTTGCGACGGAACGCCATCAGACCAACATGAAACCGGGTCTCGATACCGCATCGTTTTTACTGGGCCACACAAAACCGCTGACGACGAAATAATGGAGCGGGTTGCTAAATCATCTGCGCCGCGTTCTATTCTTGTTGTAACAAGCGATAGGGAAATTATCGCATCGATACGAAAAAGAAACGCGCAGCAAATTAGTTCCTCCGCTTTTTTGCTTGCACTCGTAGAGGATAGCCATTTACCCAAAAAAAAATCGCTTCGTCGACCCTCTGGTCTTTCTCCAAAACTTGCACAAGAATGGAAAGAGCATTTCGGCATTGATCAGAAGGTGATGGAGGAACTTCACAACACGCCTGAGCCAAAACTACACCAAGACGTTCCTGTTGCAAAACAAAAAAATATAAACCCCAATCCCGAAACCGAACCAAAATCAAAACTAAAACCAAAAAAAGAACGCACCATGCAAGTAAACGAACCACTCTTGCCCGATGACATACTCGAAGAAGCAAGGCGCCTTCTTGGCAATTAACTCTCCCAGAGATACTCTATTACGGTTGGAGACGTTCCCAAGACCACTCGCCTCCGGAGCATTCGTAACGGATGCGGTCGTGTAAACGACCGTCGTGTCCGTGCCCGCGTTGTAATGTGTGAAGTGAAATTCTATACCCGCCCCAAAAATCTGGCCTAGGCACTGGCCGACCTATCCACTTCGCTGTTAGCGCTACAACTTTTGCCATCAGCACCGCTCTGCTGTTCAGTGGTTGTGATTGCTTACTCGCCCAAGCACCCACTTGGCTCAGCCTGTTACGCGTTGCAAAATATGCATCCGATTCTTCTTCAGAAATTTTGGTTGCTGTGCCTTGAATTCGAAGCTGCCTCTGTTTTTCGTCCCAATGAAAAAGCACGCACGCATTTGGATTATCAAAAATCTCTTCAGCCTTCTCACTGGTGTAATTTGTAAAGAACACCACGCCTTGTTCATCAAAACCTTTCTGCAACACCATCCTGGAGGACGGAACTCCATCAGCATCAACTGTTGAGAGGACCATTGCAAGAGGATTCGGCGTAGGCCGATCCCTGTACGCTTCTTCAAACCATCCCTGCATGGAATCAACAGGGTTATCTGGAGGAGAATTGAAGTTCATTTGCATAGGATACATTCATCACAAAAAAAACGCCGTAAAGTACTTTACGGCGTTTTTAAGGGTTTTGTAGTTCATTCGCTACATTGTGTACACAACATCAAGCGCTTTCCCGAGGCGTTCATGCATGTCTTGCAAGTGTGCCAGGGTATACATATCTAAATCAGCATTTTGATCAAGTATTACACCAATTTGATCATGCAAATTGCGAGTGTAATACAGTGCCAAAGTGTGCACTGGTCGGAACATTTTTACTTTGCCTGTGCTCAAGTCTATCAACCGTTTTGCCATTTCCGCTTGTAGATTTCTGTCAATCGATGAAACCATTGGATTCCGATTCGTCCATTCGCCATCTGTTTCTCCAAGGTCGGCGTAAATGGAATCCATGAGTGTTGCAAACAGTTCCGCAACGGTAAAAGCGTCTTCGTCTGCAGGAACAAGGAACTCGTTGTCATACACCATTCGCAATCTGCTTGGCGCAAGAAGCGCTGATAACATTGATGACTGTCTGCCAAGAATGCTATCGTGAATAGGCCACGTCGCTTCGCCGCTGTCACCACCGCCTCCGTACCATTTATCAACATTAAAGTGCGTTAACAATTCGGGAGACAAGCCGTACGCGTCGTCATCCAAAATTGTCGCAATGACAAATTGCAATGCTGCACGTTGCTGGTCTGCTGGTACAACTTGAACAGGAGCAATGTCCTCATCGCCAAAGTCACCTTTTTTATTGCGATTTGTGTGCGCGCCGCCGATCCAGTCCGACATCATGCCAGCTGCACTTGCCTGCATACTCAACGTAGTTTCATAGCCACGCCGAGCTTCTGACCAGCTATCGCCATCTTTAACAAACTGTTCAAGAAGATCTTCTCGCAATTTTGTAACGATGCGCATTTGGTTCTCGGCATAGTCGAGCGGGTCTTTACTAAAGTCATATCGCTTCGCAAGAGGATCTGGACCGCCAGTATCTTCATCTGTCAGATATGCGTGCTCGGGTAAATTTGCCTGACTCAGAACTTCTTTAATGTCATCGGAGGTGTACCCGTATTCGATTGCCCACATGTCATAGGGCCCTACTCCAATCATCGCAAAATCGCCCTGCACATCGCCCGCTCCCATATTAAAGTTCACTGGGTTGTAATCCATAACGGATGCGGTGAATGGTTTTTTCCCACGTATTTCATCTGAGTTAATCTCAGCCAACGTGTACAAGCCGGACGCCTTAAAGTTATGCCGAAGCCCTAGGGTGTGTCCAACTTCGTGGCACACAAGGCCGGACATCAGCGGACCAATAAACCATTCGGGGATGCCGTCGAGCTTGTCGCTTGTCACTCGGTCATTTTCAATTGGTGCATCTGACTCAAGAAAGTGTAGTGTTTCAAGACCGAGTCGAGCGAATGCCATTTGATTCGCGAGTTGGTGTGCAGCAAGACAGTGACGATCCTCATCGCCTAACCACCCAGCTATTTCTGAAAGGTCTTCATCGTTTGCAAGAGTTTGGTCAACAGTTGCGTCTGCATAATTGCCTTCCGCTCTTGCTTGAAGAATACGGTCACGTTCGATTGGTTCTGCTAGCAGAATTCGTGGATCCCATTCAGGATATTTTTCGAACCATTGAATGTCTTCGGGCGTCATTGAAGCCATTGCTTCGGAAGATTTTGGTTGCCTGTTGTACCAACGCCAATACGCTCGAATCCAACCATCTGTAAGAACAATATCGGCATCAAGAATTTCGCCCGTCATCGGGTGCGCGCGTGACGGACCAATGGCTGTCGCAACATCGTTATTCAACCAACGAAGAAAATTGTACCGAACGTCCTCAGGATCTTTATCCATGTGCGCACCGGTTGCTGCGTCTTGGTAATACACTTCAATCGCATTATCAATGCCAATGTTTCTGAACGCTTCATTCCAATAGAGCACACCATCTCGCACCCAACGTCGATATCGAACGGGGACTGTATGTTCTATATAAAACACAATTGGATTCTTTGGTGGACTAAGTGAAAGTTTAGGATCACGTTTCTGCAAATCCCATCGATTTACGTAGTGCACCCATTTGTCCTCATCGTGATATTGGCCAAGGTCACGAAACGATGTTCCGAAATACCCTACGCGTTCGTCTGCTTTTCTTGGTTTGTAACTGCCTCGTTCTGGCACCTCACTTATCGAATAATGAATCGTTTTAAATTGACCGCCAGAGGTTGGCATTTCATAGGCAACTTCCAAGTTGTTGGGAAACGATTTTGCCTTCTTGATAGTTGCTAATTTACTATTTACGCCCCGTGCCACAGACCCTGCAATTTTTGAAGCATTGTTGACAAGTAAGTTGTCAAGATCGATAACTGGTTGTCCACTTGGACCAGTTGCTACGATAGGAACATCGAGCATTACAGTATCGGTAAAAATTGTGTCTACAGAATCTTTTGAGGATTTATCACCACTTGACCGTACTGAAATTTCAGGTTTGATGAATGCAATTCTATCATTGTATTTGCGCAGGTAAATATACGCTTCGTTTCCCTGTAATCCCGCGAACTTCACGCCAGCAGATGGAGTTACCGCGATGAAAAATTTCTTGCGTTCCCAGCCGCGAGGTAACTCGGCAAGAAGTTGTTGTTCTTTTGCGTTCTTCCAAAGTCCAAACAAAGGGGTTGTTCCATCGACAGTCGAAACAACCTTCGTGTAGCCTTCGTTGACTTCATCGAATTTTTTCGGTTTCGCAAGGGCTGTTGTTGTAACTGCCGCGATTAGACCGAGGCAAAGTGTGGTTTTATTCTTAAACATGTTTAGTTTACTCCAGTGTTCTTCTCTCCCCATACGATGGTATGGGCTCTTTGTTCTCTATATAAGTACCGCTTCCGTGCAGCATCGGCATCACCTGCGAATTTGCTCTAAACAACGAACTCGCGAACCAATTATTGTGGTTCTCGGACGTTCTAAATGCAAGGCAATTATTGGAATTTAGTCGAGAGAAACGACTTTTTCTGCTTGTTCTGTTCGAAACGCAGAAAAGCGTGCTGACAAGTCTGGATCGCCCATTGAGAGCATCTGAACTGCAAAAAGTGCTGCGTTTGTCGCGCCAGCACCACCGATTGCAAATGTTGCAACTGGCATACCTTTTGGCATTTGCACAGTGGAGAGAAGCGAATCAAGGCCATCAAGCGACCATGCCTGCATTGGGCATCCTAAAACCGGCAGTTCAGTGTGGGCTGCAACGACACCTGCGAGGTGCGCAGCACCGCCAGCGGCGCAAATAAAGAGTGAAACACCGCGTTTTTCCGCATCTACAAGGTATTTTTGGAGAATTTCAGCGTTTCTATGCGCAGAAAGCGCGTTGCACTCGTGCGCAACACCGAATGTATCAAGTGTATCGCTCGCACGCTTCATCGTCGGCCAATCCGACGAGCTACCCATCAAGATGCCAACCTTCGCTTGATTAACTGTTTTGTATTTCGCCATGCCTACATTCTACCTATTCCTGCAGAGCCCCACATTGGCGTCTGACCCCAAAGGTGTCTGACCCCAAAGGTGGGTGTGACTGGCCCCAATGTGGGTGTGACTGTCACTCTCAAACGGCGATCAAGGCAATTTCGATGCAAAAAAG
>CAZURP010000005.1:0-12571 GCA_964623715.1 uncultured Isosphaeraceae bacterium
TCGCATTTTTCATGACCCTGCTCTGAGAGGTATTCACAAATTTCATACGCGGCAAACACCGTGGCTTCGTTTGCTTTTGCGATTTCCTCGCAGTCCGCAAAATGGTCAAAGTGCCCGTGTGTAATGGCGATGTGTGAGCATTTCACATCGCTTGCTGCTTGAATTGCCACGGGATTATCGGTGAAAAAGGGGTCGATTAGCAAACTGTATTCTCCGTCGTCGAGCTGGAAACAAGATTGCCCATGAAATGTTAATGTGATTGCCATGGTGTTGACTCCTTCGTGCATATCCTAGCAAAACTCCACCACCCCTCAGAGAGCGCCATGTGTAAATCACTTTTCTGTTTTCAAAGTGACAGTCACTTTGAAAACTTTTTTGCAACAGATGGATTAGCGCGAAAAGAATGCGTCTCAGAGCCACATATTAAAGGGAAGTTCCTTATTGGTTGCGAAGCGGTGAAGAAGTCTGTATCATTCCGAGAACACGAGAATGAGACTCATTCTCAATAAGCATGAAGGAAATGATATGTGTATTCAGCGAAGTAAAACAGTAGCTATTTTTACCGTTCTAGCTGGAGCGACGATCGCCCATGCGTCATCTCGAACGACACCTTGGCTGTACGACACCAGAACGATGACGGCTGGCGAAGTTGAATATGAGCAATGGGTTACATGGAAAACGAACAAGAGAAGTGATGCCAATTACGATGAGTTTCGCTTCCGGCATGAAATCGAATGGGGCGTGACAGATGAAATACAGATGGCCGTATATTTTGCAGATTGGCGGCATAAGGAAACCTCGACTGATTCTCGAACATATTTTCACGATGTCGCTGTTGAGGGCATTTTTCAACTGCAAGCACCAACCCCGGATCAATTAGGTGCAGCCTTGTACGGTGAAATCAAATATGGGGATGACTTCCTCGAACTCGAGGGGAAGTTGCTCTTGGAAACAGAAAATGATCAATTCACTTTTTTGTACAACCTCACTCTTGAAGCTGAATGGGAGGGGGAAAATTTGGATGAGGACAAGGGAGTCCTCGCAAATGCAATTGCTTTAACGTACCAACCTGAACCCTCACTCACTATCGGAGTGCAAGCGATTTGGGAAATTGAGTTTCCTGAATGGCAAGAGCAGGGCGACGACGTCGTTTCAATCGGCCCATCATTTTCATGGCAGAATGATGGTTGGTGGTTGAGTGTTTCACCCTTGTTTCAAGTAACAAATGTTGCTAGCGAGCCGGATCTACAAGTTCGATTACTTTTTGGGATTGACTTTTAATGCGCAACATATTCTTTATAACACTACTTCTCCTGTTTACCACGAGTTGTATTGATACAACAAAAGTCGCGCCAAAAGTGCACAGCCTGCACGCAACAACCGACTTGCCTTCGCTTCAATACGGCAGAGACTTGTACATTACAAAGTGTTCAAAATGCCATAATACGTTGCGAATTAGCAGATATACACAATCGAAGTGGTTGGACATTCTTCCTGAGATGGCAGAAAAATCTAAGCTGACGACAGCGGAAACTGATGCAGTTACTGCGTATATTCAAGCAGTACTACTTTCTTCGGCGCCATCGAGGTCCAACTAAACCCGCCATGGCGAGCAAGGCAACTGCACCAGGCGCTGGCACGAGTTGATAGGAAAAGGCGTACTGCCCTAAAACAGAGAAATCAGCACTGCCAGCTTGTGTCCAGTGGTCGTCTTGATACGTGACGAATTGAATTGCATCGTTTCCAAACTCAGTAAGCGCAACGTCGTAGAGGCTTACCGTTCCCGAAGTAGATTCTTCAACGTCAGCCCAGGCGAAACCCGCTGAAGTGCTTTCGTGGTCCCACCCAAGCAGTGCATTCACCACTTGGTTGCCATTGCCCAAATCGTTCCAACTGATGTCGCTACCCGTGTCGCCAGAAGCAAACCAGTCGGTATCAGTTGTTGTTGTCGCAGAGATTCCAAGAAATTGATTGGAAACTTGCCCATACGGGTCAGCAAAAGGAATTCCGTCAAATAGTCCAATGAAGGAGAGCCCAGCGTCAGTACTCGCCAAAATAAATGAAAGTTTTCCTGCAGTCTCAACACCGTCGTTATTCAATGTTGCGGCGAGTAACTCCTGATCGCTTAGTGCAAATTGATGTTCTGGATTGGTAAGGATTCCACTAAAATCACCTGCGTACATGTCAAATGAGCCGTCAGCGCCGCTGATGGTGAGATAATCAGCGTGGAGAGAGGTAGTCGCTCCGAGTAAGAGCGAGAGAGTCATGAATAGGTACTTCAAATACGGCATAAACTGCTTATCTCATCGGTTCAATGAGGTAGCTTCCTGATTGATACTAGCGAGTAGTAGTGGTGAATCTAAGCAGATGTTCGCCAAAAATATCGATACAGCCGAAGCAAATTGCCTACTTTTACAATATTGGCGCTATTAGCCCGATAGCGTTCTGCCAGAGCCTCTGTTGTATAGGCCACCGAGAGACTGTTTGCTCGCTTACCGGAGTGGATTGTTCGATATAGGAACTCTGTAAAAACCGAAGTTCGCTTGCGAAATCGGTGTCGTAAACGAGCATATTAACTTCGAAGTTCAATTCTAAACTTCGGCGATCTAAATTTGCCGAACCGATTAAAGCGAGGTTCCGATCTATAGTCATCGTTTTTGAGTGGAGCAGACCGCCATGGAATTCATGAATGCGCACGCCAGCGTCAAGCAACTTTGCGAAACTACTTCGGCTGGCTGCTGCCACGAGTTTAGAATCATTTCTTGCAGGTAACACCAAGTGCGTCTCAACACCACGTTTTGCACAAATAAGGAGCGCAGATTCTGTTGTTTCATCTGGGCTAAAGTAAGGAGTTGTAATAACGAGTTCCTCTTGGGCAGAGAAGAAGGCGGTTTGAAGCAATTGACTCAGTGCTAAGTTGTTGCTGTTTGGCCCTGTCGCCATGAGTTGTGCTGGGAAGCCATGTTCCTCGACTTGCCAAGGATCTTGTAGAATCGACGCAAGATTTTCGTCGCTGTCCATGAACCAATCCTGAACAAAAATTGCTTGTAACTCTCGGACGATTGGACCCGTTAATCGTACTGAAGCATCAACCCATGGGGCAAATTTTTTCTTCGGTGCGAACGATGCCTCAGCAATATTGTTCGAACCCATGTACCCAATTGTGTTATCAATAACAGCGATTTTTCGATGGTTGCGTAAATCGATTCGCACGAGTACTGCACGCAAGATGTTTGCAGGAAGTGCCTCTGTAACCGCTACACCAGAATCACGTAAGCGCTGACACGTTTGTGAATGCAAGAATTCTTTTGATCCCATGGAGTCTAGAAGTAGTCTGCATTCGACTCCACGAGCAAAAGCGCGCAAAAGGGCATCGGTTATCAGTTTTCCTGCCTCGTCATCAAGCATAATGTACGAAAGCAAGTGACAGTTTTTGGTCGCTCGGTCGATGTCTTCTGTGAGTGCAACAACCCATTTCTTGGAATCGCCAAACAGCTGCGCGTTGTTCCCTGATAGAACAAAAGATGCGCCAACAGTTTCGGCGATGGTTGCGATCGGTTGAAACTGTGCTGTAACTTTTGCACAATTGATTTCAGGGCAGCACTGATGTGAAGAAATGGATTGTGGAATTGCTTCGATGATTTTCTTATGCTTCTTTCGACGTAATGCTCCAAGCCGCCTCGTCCCTACGAGCATGTACAGGCAAGACCCCCCAAAAGGAATAAACACGATGAGTAAAATCCAAGACAGCTTTGCAGCAGGCGTTTTTTTCCGTTGAAGAATGACAACTGCAATCATGACTATCTTCAGTGAGAGTTCAACGAAGAAGAGGATAATTGGCCATGAAGAAGAAATCATGTGCTCAAGATACCGTTAATTTCATTTGATGCTTAGTTTCGCGTGACTTCGCTTGTATTTGTGAGGTTGAATTCAGCTGAGATACCCTTGTCGATTCGTCCAAAGTTAGCGTGTAGCCATGTTAAACGAGTGATTTTTTCATCGCAGAGCGCTTCAAGTTTACGTTCTTCGTTCGGCGCAGAGCCCCAAATAAACCTGCTCGGTGTATCTGTGTTGAAGACAAGTGAGCCACTCTCTTTCCAGCCACTTAAATCAATACTCTGTATTTGTGTTGCCCATTCTTTTTGGTAGATAGTGTGGAGCACTTTTAATCCAGCGAGTACATCGTCACCATTCCAGTATGAACCAGCGTATTGGGGTCTGTTGTGTATGGAGTTTTCGAAAGTAATAAAATGGTATTTTGGATTAACAATAATGCCGTTTCGAGTGGGCAGTCGTCGTCCTTGAGAATCAATATAGATTTCTCCGATTGAGTCTTTGACTTTTGCGTAGGGAACGAGGAATGTTGCTTCAACACTTGCATGTCGATCAGTTATCCATTGAACCTGCTGTACCTCAGTAAACCAACCAGTATTTAACATGGCATTCGCTGTATTGATGAGACCATCGCGGCCAACGGTTCTTTGTGCAAGGTGTGCTCGTGCTACATTTTGCAGTTCTACGAGTAGAGAATCGTCAAGCCAAACAGGAGGTGTGGTAAACGATACTTGAATATTCGCAGCAGAGATGCGCGTTGCACGTAGTCTTGGAACACTCATAGCAGTCAATGTGATGAGCCCACCAATTGCGAGAACCCAAGAAATAAGAACTGGAGATTTGAAAATATCTCCTATGATTGACAAGATAGTCAACGTCCAATCTTTTACTCTTCTCTGTTTTCTTCGTGCCATAGCGTAGCCACGTTATCGTCAATGTCCCTATAACTACTTTACTTTGCGACGCAAAGCACAATTCACAAGTTTTGCACAGAGTGTTTGCATGGACATTCCTGCATAGTTTGCAGCCATCGGTACGAGCGAGTGGTCGGTAAAACCAGGCATAGTGTTGAGTTCAAGCATCCATGATCCTCGGGCATCGAGGAGAAAGTCTACACGTGCAATATCTCGTACTCCAAGCAGTTCATACAACTTCATTGCCTGTTCTACGCAGTCGTTTTCTGGCAGGGCTGGGTCTGGTAAATATATTGTGTCATCGCGTTCATACTTTGCAGAATAATCGTACGTGTGGAGATCTTTGGGTGGCAAAATCTCAAAAATTGGAAGGGTAACACCGTCGATTATTCCAACGGTTAGTTCACGTCCGTCTATGTAGGATTCTGCGAGCAATGTAGCTCTTTTTGAGAGAAGCCGATTACTCGCTTGCTGTGCTTCTTCAGGTGTTTTACAAATTGCAAGATCAATGCTTGAACCGTCGTCGATTGGTTTTAAAATGTATGGTAATTCAAGCGTGCAGGGCTTCTCCTTTGTCACTTGGCTCCAAGTTGGAGTTTGTATGTCTGCGTTTTTTGCGATTTCTTTTGTTCGGATTTTGTGCATTGCGCATTTGGAAGCGGAGGAACCGCTCCCAACAAATGGAGTCAGTATTTCTTCAAGCGCTTGCTGGAGTTGTCCTCCTTCGCCATACGGACCATGCAACACAGGGAAGAAAACGTCAGCGTTCATGGTGCGTAACTCATCAGCTGTTACGGTGTCGATAACGACTGAGTCGACAAGGTACTTACCTGATGCATGCAATGCTTCTGCAACAGCGGTGCCTGACTGGATGGAAATTTCACGTTCAGCGTCTGGTCCACCCATAAGAACGACAACTGATTGTTTTGTCATCGCTGTACCTCTGGGTCGCGTGACCAGATGACAACTTCTTGTTGTAGAACGAATCCTGTTTGTGCAAGCACGACTCGCTGTATCTCTTTCATAAGAGAAATGACATCGGTCCCCGTTGCATGTGCGTTGGTTGTAATAAAGTTAGCGTGGTGCTCACTGACGGCAGCACCTCCGATAGTGCGACCCTTTAGTCCTGCCTCATCTATTATTTTGCCTGCAGAAATTCGATTGTTCTCTTTGTCGAGAGGGTTCTTAAAGGCGCATCCAGCAGAAGAATCTGCGAGTGGTTGCCTTGACTTTTTCCATGCAAAGATTTCTTTTACTCTTGCTCGAAGTGCAACAGGATCGCACTCCTGAAGTTCGAACGTTGCAGAAAGAATAATCGGGTCAGCAATTTTGCTTTCTCGATAGTCGAACGTCATATCCGATTTTTTGTAGGTGATGAGCTCGCCAACATGCGTGAGGCAGGTAACAGTCGAAAGTGAATCACTAACATCTCCGTATAATCCACCAGCGTTCATACGGATCGCGCCACCGATTGACGCAGGTATGCCAGCCATCGCGGATAATCCATCGAGCCCACACTTTGAAGTTTCCATGACAATTTTTGCAAGATCAGCGCCTGCCATGGCATGCATGGCATCAACTGAACCCTCTCGATTGAATCGAATGCTTGTAAAACATTCGTGGTCGAGCTTGATGACAAGACCATCAACACCTTGATCATCAATGAGTAAGTTTGCACCTTTTCCTAGAATCCTACAAGGTATCTCGTCATCGTGGCATCTTCGTAACAAGAGTGAAAGAGCATCTGCAGAACGTGGTCGAATGAGCGCGTCCGCTCTTCCGCCAATCGCATAATAGGTCATCGCACCAAGTTGCGCGTCAAGTTCAATATCAACATCGAGGTCACCAAGTAATGTCGATCTAAATTCGGATGCCATGGAATTACAAAGAAATCTGAGAAGTGTTCGCGAGTGTATGCGCGATGTTTGTGACTGGACCAGCTCCCATGACGACTATCAAGTCACCATCAATCGCTGTTTTTCGAAGATAGTCAGCGATCTCATTAAAATTATTTATATGCTTCGCACGTGCGCCTTGCTCAGTTAATTTATCAACTAAATCCTGCGCAGAAACGCGTTGTTGTTCAGCGATTGAATCGCGGACAAAGTAAATGTGTGGAACGATGATTTCGTCAGCACTGGAAAAACTCTGTGCGAATTGGTCGAGCAAAAATCGTGTTCGACTGTGTTGGTGGGGTTGGAACACGCAAATGAGTCGCTTTGGCAATTCGGCTGCGCGTAGCGCGCGAAGTGTCATCTCAATCTCCGTCGGGTGGTGCCCATAGTCATCGTAGACAGTGGCTTTACCGCCATGTGTACAGTCGAAGGTGCCTAGCCGTTGAAGCCGGCGGTTAACACCTTGGAAATTTTCAAGTGGTGCAATGAGTGATTCCCAGTCGACACCAAGGTTTACGGCAAGAATTGCAGCGGCCGCTGCATTTAAGGCGTTGTGCGAACCCGGCATTGGGTTTGTCCACTGAATTGTCCACATGCCGTCCCGAAGAATGCCGACGCGCCTGACGCTTGGGTCGAACATCACTTGGTAATCTGCTTCTGGGTGGAAACCAAATGTTTCAACTTTGCAAGTGAGTCCAGGTGTGACGATATTTCTGTGCGCACCGTCGTGCGCAATGAGTAGTAAACCACCTTCTTCGGAAGATGGGATTTTCATCGCAAACCCTCGGAACGCCTCGATGATGTCATCAAGTGAAGAGTAATAATCCAGGTGATCTTCTTCAATATTATTGATGAGTGCGACGGTTGGGTCGTGTTCATGAAATGATCGATTAAACTCGCACGATTCACTTACAAGAATGCCACGTTCGCCTTTTCTTTTTCCTTGAAGGATTGTCGAAGATCCCACTCGACTTGAACCACCAATTTGTTCGCAGTGTGCGCCAACAATGAAACTCGGATCGAATGCAGATTGCAGGAGAATGTGACTAAGGATAGAGACGGTTGTCGATTTCCCGTGGGTTCCAGCTAGGCAAACTCCTGTGTGGTGCGATTGCACAAGCCCGAGCATCTGCGCGTAAGAGACGATTGGAATAGCGCACTCTTCTGCAAGCAATAACTCAGGGTGGTCTTGCGGGATTGCAGCGGAGTGCACGATTAGGTCAGTCCTGGGATCTATTGAGGAACCATCTTGGAGAAACGAGACAGGCATGCCATCTTGTATGAGCGCGGCGGTGACTTGAGTTTCAGTTGAGTCCGTGCCTTGCACTTGTGCGCCTAAACGGGCAATCAATCGCGCGAGCCCGCTCATCCCACAACCACCGATGCCGACAAAATGAATTTGTGTATCTTTCAGAGATTCAGCGGAAAAACCAGAAGGGAAATGTGGCGTCATAGAATAGATTCTATCGCCCTCAAGCATACTTCGTCTTGAACTTGAAGAAGTTTCTTCAGGTGCGGTACAATGTACGACAACATGGCAGACTTACACGCACAAATACTCATTGTTGATGATGAGCCCGATCACGCAGAAGTGATGGCTGAATCGCTCAGGCGGTTAGGGCATATTTGCACAATCGTCGATGGCTTTGAATCAGCAAAAGACGAACTCACTATGGGAACATTTGACATCATTGTGACTGATATGGTGATGGAGGAAGAACAATCAGGATTGCAAGTGCTCGCGCTTGCGCAAGCGCAACAAGACGATGCTGCAACTATTGTTGTGACAGCCCATGGAGACATTCCAACAGCAAAGGCAGCATTGCAAGGTGGCGCCTACGATTTTATTGAAAAACCGCTCGACCTCGATGTCTTTCGAAATCTTGTCAATCGCGCGTCTGAGACCGTCATGCTTCGGCAACAAAATGAAAGTTTAAAAGGACAGGTTGATTCCGCGTATGGCTTTGAGGGAATTATTGGTGAGTCGCCTGCCATTCGCAAAGTTATTGAGTTGATCCGTCAAGTGGGTCCAAGCACGTTGCCGATTTTGATTACAGGAGAGTCTGGAACGGGCAAAGAACTTGTTGCAAGCGCCATTCATAACCAATCAAAGCGTGCAACAAATAAATACGTCGCGTTCAATTGTGCTGGGCAAAGCGAATCGCTTATTGAAGATCAACTCTTTGGACATGTTCGCGGCGCATTCACTGGTGCGGACCGTGACCGAGAAGGGGTGTTTGAATTTGCAAACGGCGGGACGCTTTTTCTCGATGAAATTGGCGATATGCCACTTTCGATGCAAGCAAAACTTTTGCGAGTCCTTGAAACTGGTGACGTCGTTCGCCTTGGACAAAACAATGATCGAGCAACAGATGTTCGATTTGTTTCCGCGACTAATCAAGATTTAAAAACACGTTGTGAGAATGGGGAGTTCCGTGAAGATTTATACTTCCGAATAAATGGCGCAGAGATTAACGTTCCACCCCTTCGGCAACGTCGTGAAGACATTCCACTTCTTGTGAATCATGCGCTTGGTAAATTTTCTGTTGATATGGATAAACCACGCCCTGCGGTTTCTGAACCTGTGATGCTTCGCCTTGTCGCGTACGATTGGCCAGGCAATGTTCGTGAGTTGATGAACGTCGTGCAACGTATGGCTGTCATGACGTCTGGAGATGTTATAGAACTTGCGCAAGTTCCAGATGAAATTCGTAGTTCTGGTGACGACGATTCCTATGACGTTGGTAGTCTTGCGGGAATTGGGCTGGACAAACTTGAAAAGGAAGCAATTCGCCAGACCCTCGCCATGACAGGTGGGAACCGTGAGCAAACATCAACCTTACTCGGAATTGGTGAACGTACGCTCTACCGAAAACTCAAAGAGTACGGCATTAAATAACACAGTAGGCTTTTTAGGTTCTATCGTGGCTTCTTCTTTATTGAATGAATCCAGTTGTTGGGCTGACTTGCACAACAACGGTTGTATCACCACTTGCGATAGTGATTTCTACTTCTTGTGTGAAATCACTCAACCCACCATTGTTGTCGAATACAATTTGTTGCGAGACTGCGTTTGTTTCTATAAGAACATCAACCGCAGAGGATGCGGGACCTTCGCCCAAAGTAAGCGCGAGCGGTTCTTCGGTGACGCTATCGAGCAGGGGAGTTTCAATTGCATTTGTTTCAGCGATGTGCCATCCATCTTCGCTGAGGACTAGCGCGATTTCGTCTTCAGGTCGTGAAATGGCGAGTATTTGTGCGTATTCAAGATCGCTAACAAGCAACCTTCGTGTTACATCAACTTGAAGGGCGTTGCTGTCTCCGAACATCGGCACAGCAAGAGCTGCAAGGGTTGCCAAGATAGCAAGCGTCAGTAGCAACTCGATGAGTGTGAAGCCAGAATGTGTTCGATGATGACTCATTTACTAAACACCGATGCGTAGGACCGATTTGATTGTTGTCGTGCAACTCGTGCGAGGTTTTCCCATTGGTGTGCGTCGACACCGTACACAACAAGCGCGTAGATGACTTCATTTGGTCTATTTGTTGGTTCGTCCCACCAATCTTGGAATCTTTGATAGGCATTTGATTCTGAAGCAGTGAGTGCTTGATACAACGAATCGATGAGAACAGGGTCAAGTTCTTCTATTTGTGCAACTTCAAAGAGCAGTTCACCATCGTCGTCGTACAACACACTTGATGTGTCCGCGAAACCCCCGTGATCGAGTGTTTCATCGTACAACAATCTTGATGCGCCACGTAGTGTCACCTCGTCTCCAGCAATTCGTCCGCAGAGGGTTGCAACGCCTCTTAGTTCAATCTCGCTCTGTGGTGCGTAAATTTCACCTTTAATGGTGGAGATTCCGGAAACATCCCAGTCGGAATCTTCCTGTCCAAAGAGTTGTACTCGACTTGGGTCACTCCACGAGTTTATTGATTGATTTTCGTTTCCAATATAACTCGATTCGATGCGCACATCGCCGCCGATATGGAGTGTAAGGGTCGCATCTTCAGCGAGAATGATCGAGGCAGCACTGAGCGAAAGCGTATTTTCAACGGATATCGTTACATCACCGTGAATGGTAAGTGGCTCGTTTGCACCGAGTGACAACGATTCGATTTCATACGAACCACTTTGTACATCTATTCTGTTTCTCTGGGTGCGGAATGTGTTGCCCAAACCGTTTGCAAAGGCCTGAGCCCAGTTTGTGTTATTGTCACGGCGATTCCATGCGTGATCGTCTTCCTCTTCCTCAAGTTCAAATGATTTGTTGTCGCTTGGAGGCGAGGGGGGGTTTGGGAATGGTAGTGAGTCAGGCAAAGTATGTGCGCTTGACATTGATGAAGAAAGCATAGAGGAAGCGTTTGAGCGTGCGTGTAACTCAATTTCCTCGCGTTGTCCCCATGAGTTCACCTGTATAGACATAGGGCTTGTGGCGAGTGTTCCGATTTGAAGTGAGCTTTGTTGGGAAGCAAGAGGCGAAGCATTCCATTGTTGTAGTGAAGCAACATCTCGGACGGTTATTTGTGATTGAGCAAAGACAGCGTATTCACTGTAGTCAACGTCAAATTCATCTTCTTGTGGAATGATTGTTGCGGTAGCTTTTGTTGTTTGCGAGATTCCGCTAATGCTGGAGAAGATTGTGATTTCAACTTCGTTTGTATCTTCATTCGGTGGTTCACCAGTTTCAGCATCAATGACGGTGAGCGTAATCTCACCACCTCCAAAAATAAATGAGTCAAGAATAACACCGTCGGTGTGCAGTGTTCGCCAATCTGAATTTGTTTCTAAGATTGCAACTGCAAGATCGAGCCCAGATTCTGCAACGGCTCTTGCTTGCGCTGATGCCTCCACGTTCGCACTGATTGCAACAGAATTGTCTCGTGATCCGAAGTAGGCAACAGCCATAGTGCCAGTGACAAGTATCGCGACCATAACGAGCATGAGAGCAATACCGCGACGTTCGTGAATAATTTGTTGCGTTGGTGTGTTGTTCATTGTTGCTCCGAAGGGGGCTGGTGAATCCGTATGGTTTCATCGATGATTGCATCGTTTGTAACGCCAAGCTCTGATACGAATGCGAATCGAATGCTCACGCGAGTAGCGATAAGCGGGTCGGTGTCGTTTATCCAGAAATTACAGGAGTGCATACCATCAACAAGTGGAAGAGACTCAATTAAATCGTCTGCTTGCAAGCCGGACAAGAGAGACTCATAATTTGTCAGTGATGTGCATTCAACATCCGCCGCATCGATCATGGCTTGCGTCCATTCGTCAGGAAAGACAACGAATGCTACGAAGAGCATCTGTTGTTCTTCGTCGAAAGAAATCCAACGAAGTTCTGATGCATGGATTGTGTTGCTTTCACGGCTGTCTTCGAGCCAAAGCGTAAGGTGTTCGTTGCTTTTGTCAACAATGCAAAGAGAGGGGGCGATGTATGCACCAAGTCGTACTTGGGTTACAGCTAGGCGAATTGCGGATTGCCTACCGTCGCCTTTTGACTGTAAGCTGTTGCTACCAGCCGCCATCATCGAGGCGATTGCTGCGCCAATAATGGAAGTGATGGCAATGGCAAGTACCATTTCAAGGAGAGAGAGACCACGGCGATTCATGATTGGGGCTCCGGTATAAACCGTTCAATAGTGGAAAGTATTCTGCCACTCTCAGTAAAGGAAGAAACCGTTACAGTTCTTCCGACGATAAACACTTCAAGCGGATCCACTTGCACTTCTGAAGCGACAACTGAAACCATTCTTCCTATATTGTTCCAATCACCTTCCATAGGGATACCGATTGGATCAGTAATTGTCCCAACTTCTTCGGTGTAGCCATGCCACGTGTCTATGGATTCCCATGGTACTTGTGTGATTTGTGAGAGGAGAGATTCAGCAGCGACCGCGCCGACAATTTTTGTACGCGCTTCCATT
>CAZURP010000005.1:12581-23564 GCA_964623715.1 uncultured Isosphaeraceae bacterium
GTGACAGCGAATGTCAATATTCCAACAGCAATCATAACTTCGAGCAGGGCGATTCCTCGCTTCTGAAGTTGTTTGCTTGAATTGTATCGAACGACGCGCATACATCACTCATCGAAGAGCCAATGGGCGTACTTTATGCCCTGCTTCTGCGCACACGATATTTAGGAACGAAATTGTTGTAAGTGGCACATTTCGCCCAATCTACCATCCTTTTGTGGTCCGATAACACATTACTCTTCGTGAATACAAGAAGTGACGGTGCCTTTGATTCGTGGAAGCTAATTGAATATAGTGGGGGGGTGGGTGTTGCAAAGTGAGGCTATCCGACCATAATGCCCAATCATGCCGTGGCGTTTCTATAAATATATGTTCGCTGACGTGCTTCGGCAGTTTCTGACAACAGCGCTGATCCTCGTTGTTGTGATTGCTTTTGGGGCAGCTGTGAAACCACTCTCAAGTGGTTCTTTGATTTCAGGGTGGGATACCTTGAAGTACCTTATGCTTGCGATGGTGCCAATGCTGCAATTCGCATTGCCGTTTGCAGCTGCATTTGCGGTCACGATGAGTCTTCACCGAATGGCGCAGGACAATGAAATAGTTGCGATGTCGGCCTGTGGTCAATCGTATGTTCGGTTACTTGCTCCAATGGCAGCATTTGGTCTTTCTCTCACAATTATTGTTGCCATATTGACACAATCGATCATTCCGACGTTTATTGGCAGAATGGCTGACGCAATGACATCAGACTTGCCCAGGCTCTTGGCAAATTCAATAAAACAGCACACTCCATTTGTCCAAGGGGATTTAGTTATCTGGGCCGAAGATATTTATCTTGATACGCAACACGGTGATGAGCGAATGGCACTCGACCATGTCGCAGTTGCAAAAACAGATGAAGATGGAAGAGCAAAAATGTACCTTACAGCAGCCGCTGCGATTGTCGATGTCCAGCGAGTGGATAATCGAACTTCAATGTACGTCGGAACAAGAGATGCAACGCAGTGGACACGTGGGGAAGGTAATTCGGGAATTCTACGAGGTGCCCGCGAAGGCCGGCTGACACATGCAATCGAATTGCAATCTATGTCGAACAGGAGGTCGTCAACACTAACACGAAGTGAACTATTACACCTTCGAACCTCACCAGCTAAATATCCAAAGGTAGCGGATGCGGTTGTTCAACTCCGAGCTGCAATCAACCAACATAATTTCCTCACATTGTTGCAAAAGCATTTTGCTCAAACCAACTCAGTCACTTGTGTAACAGCAACAGGTGGAAGAAAATTTATACTCAAAGCCAAATCCATGAAAAACGGAAAGTTCATCCCACCAATAGAAGTGACTTCTATTCGCGGGACAGGCGACACAAGTGTGCTGGTACCGAACTCTGCAAAATTAATCGTTGACCTGCTCGAAACTGGTGAGGTTGATTCGGTCACCCTACAAATGAACGATGTGGTTGTTGGCTTCGGTGAAGTTGGCGAGAATGTCCGCGGTGAGCTTGTCGTACCATCATGCAATATTGAGAACATCCCATTCACGAACATAAATGAAACAAGTTACGGATCACTACTTGCACTGGCAAAGCAATCAGAATCCAAAGCAGTGAATAAATCAGCAAAGCGACTTGAAGCAAGTATTGTTGCGATGCAAAGTACGATTATTGGTCGGATTGGGCAGCGCTGGGCGGTGAGCATGTTGCCATTACTCGTCATTTTGCTTGGGAGTGTATTGGCGATTCGATTTGCAAAAAAAATGCCCCTCGCGGTGTATGCGAAGGTATTCATCCCAGGGGTTATTGCCTTGCTGTTGATTTTTTCTGGAGGACAAATGGTTCGAGATGCAAGAGAGGTCAGTGGTTTCGCAATAATGTGGGCGGGAAACATTGGCCTTGCGCTTCTGATTTTGTTTCATTGGAGCAAGCTTCGCTTGACCTAAATGAATAAACTAACGAGATACATTGTTAAAAGAATGCTCATCAACTTTGTTGTGTTATTTACATTGTTTTATCTTCTCGGCGCAGTGATTGATATCATCGTTAATTTAGACGAATTCGTTACGATTGCAACAAGGGAATCCAAAGACAGCGGATTCTTTTATCGCATGTTTTCGATACTCCGTGTCGCTATCGGTTTTGAAGGACCACGTTTGTTTCAAGTCTTTTCTTACTTGCATGGGGCAATTGCAATTGGTGCAATGGCATTTACAGCAGCGACAATGCTGCGCGCAAGGGAATTTGTTGCTTTAATGGCAGCGGGCATCAGCTTACGAAATATAGCAATGCCATTTTTACTAGTGATGATTGGAATCAGTGCAGTTGCGCTTCTAAATCAAGAATATATGTTGCCAAAAGTAGCTCCTTTGTTATTGAGAGACCACGGGGAATCTGGTGATGCCTCCGCTGCATCGTTTCCGATTCCATTTACTCCTGACCAGAGCGGAGCATTACTATTAGCTGTTTCGCTCAATCCTGAAACAAGCGTGCTCACAGAACCTTCATTTTTACGTCGAGATCCTGCTGGCAGAATGACCCAACAAATTCAAGCCGAGGAAGCGAAATGGGATTTCACTACGAATGCGGGATGGACTCTTGAAGGCGGTCGATCGGTTGATATCGAATTTGATGATGAAACTGGGCAGGCGGCAATTATGCCTCCTACGCAAGTAGACTTTTTCGAAACTGAGTTGTCGCCACACATTTTAACGTTGCATCGATATGGCCAATATATTGGCATGCTCGGCATGCGAGAGTTAAACAATATGCTTGATTCGGTTGGAGGGTTTGACGCGCCAATGCTTCGGAGGCATTGGTACGCACGTTTTGCCTCAATTGCGATGAACCTACTCGCGATGGCGATTGTCATCCCTTTGTTTGTCACGAAAAATCCTGTTGTACTATCTCGCCAAGCGGTAATCTGTGGCGGTGTGGGTTTAACAATTATGTTTGGGGGAACGGTTGTTATGCTTATGCCAATTGCTGGCTTTCCTGCAGTTGTGAGCGTTTTTCTTCCAGCATTAATTTTGATGCCGGTTGCTTTTCTTCGTGTCGTGAACATCCGAACGTAACACGCGCAATAAATCTTTATCAAAGTAGGTCGGTGTAGATTTGCCTTGGAGTTCCTCTAGCTTATTTTGCATGAGGTACTGTTCTTGCGCGAGCACTGAAAGTTGTTTCATCTCTTCCTCGACCTCATTGAACGATGCTTCGTACGTGGTTGGTTCACCAATAAGGAGCACAATGACCCAACGATCCCCTATAAAAATTGGAGTTGAATACGTTCCAATTTTCAATGTTGTAATCGTTTTACGAATTGGTTCGGGCCAGAATGGATCAGCAAGCGAAATGTATCCAGCATCGCCACCTTGATTTGCTTGTGGACCAATAGAAACATTTCGAGCGACATCAGAAAATGAAACTCCTTCTTGCAATTTTTCGTATGCGACATTTGATTCATCTAATGAAGAGCAAACAATTAGTTTTATTGGGTACGACGGACCATGAAGTATTTCAAACATCCGACGATTACGCTCATCAGTGATTGAAACGGCGCCTGCGATCAGTTTTCGAAGAGCGGTGTTTCTCCAAAGCATGTGCTGTTCTCTCTGTTTTCCAATTCCTCTTTCTCTGAATTGTTTCTGCAATGCTTCTTCGTTCAACGCTGGATTTGCTCTCCAAAGAAGCGACCACTCTTCTTCCATTTCGGTTTTTGAAATGGTTATTGCATTACGCTCAAGCTCTTCCTCGATCAAGAGAGTATTGACAGCATCTTGCACAGCTTCTTCGCCTGCGAGTTCGATGAGCGCAGGCCAGAGGTCATCCCGACGAATGGTTTTTGAGCCCACCAGTGCAACAATTGGCGATTTTTGCTTGAGTTGTGGCGTGCTCGTTGGGCTCGTTTGTATTTGCTGCTTTTTCCCACAACTCACAGAAAGGGTTGAAAGGAGTACAAAGAGCAATAGTTTGGACGGTACAATGGTATTCACTATCATGGCAAAGCAAAGGATACTCGTCTGCCCCTTCTGTGGGGAAACTCAACCAGAAACAAAAGTGTGTCGATCCTGTTCGACGTTACTCGATCCGGATGGGTTGTTGCTTGCTGAAGGTGGAATAGGTCCTTGGTGGGTCCGAAATGAGGATTTGCCTTTTCGTCCCGGAGTGACGTATGCGCAACTCGCGGACCTTGCGAAAAATGGAAAAATAGATCTTCAGACTATCTTGCGTGGTCCAACAACACGTCAATTGTGGAAGGTTGCTCGTCGAGTGAACGGGGTGGCGCATCTTCTTGGCCGTTGCCATAGTTGCGGTGAGTATGTACTTCCAGATGACCGAATGTGCAGTGGCTGCAACGCTCCTTTTTTGCGATTCCCTGACAGAAACAACTTGGGCCTAGAGCTAGGAGCACCAAGTAGGGGAGAAGCCAGTGGAATGTCATCGTTTTTGTCTGATGCTGAGATTATGGACACACAATCTGAGCCACTCACGTTACCCACTCTTGATAAACACCCCAATCCAAAAATAACAGCAACAACTGATCAGGAAAATCCAGTTGGTTCACCTCAGTTTAGAGCCATGCAGAGGCAACTCGAAAAGTTCAAGCGCAGGTCACTGGTGCTCACAGTTGTATTGGCGGTCGTTGCGGTTGCATTGGTTGGACTTGTTTCGTCGATCCTCGACTAGTGGTTATTACCGGACCATTGTAATTCTACCGGTGAGATTATCGAAGAATACCCAAAGATGCCGATGGGATTGCGACCGCGTTGTTTTTGCGGGTAATCGGTAGTGTGGTTTCTATCGGTTTGGCCTCGGACAGGATGTCGCCCGCTGATGGAGCGGGACACCGAAGGATGCACAGAACCACAAAAGGATCGAGAATCGTATGCAGGTACAAACGACACGATTCGGCACAGTCGAAGTTGACGAGAGCCGAATTCTAGAATTCCCCACCGGACTTTTAGGGTTCTCAAGTTATACGCAATACGCACTATTACAGCCGGATGACGATGGTTTATTCTTTTGGCTTCAATCGACTGAAGCGCCTGAACTGGCGTTTGTTGTGACTGATCCTGCGACTTGGGTTCCAGAGTATCAAGCAACAGTTCGTAAAGAACAAATGGTAGAGCTAGCGATGGAAACGTTGGAAACAGCCCAAACATTCGTTATCGTGAATAAGTACGACCAAACGTTGACCGTGAACTTACAAGGTCCAATTATCGTAAACCTTGGTAATCACCAAGCGATGCAATTGGTGCTCGCAGATAAGCGCTGGACGACACGGCATGAAATTGTGAGACTTACTTCACAGGAACGAATGACTGCATAACTTTACTTTTACACATTGTTTGCTCAGGGAAGGGCGAACATGCCGCGAAGCGGCGAACCTTGAGGAAGGATTCTTACTATGCTTGTGCTATCACGCCATAAAGACGAGACGATTATGATCGGTGACAATATTGAACTGACCGTCGTGGATATTCGCGGCGCCAAGGTTCGGATCGGAATCAAAGCGCCATCGACGGTGCCTGTTCACCGAAAAGAGGTTTATGAAGCGATTCGTAAAGAAAATGAAGGCGCATCAGCATTTGATAAAAGCGATCTCGGCGAAATCCCACCACCGCGAATAGCTCGCTTCAACTAACGATCACTTTTTGGTTTTCAAAGTGACAGTCACTTTGAAAACAGTATTGTTTACTCTCTCTAATTGACTTAGGGCCAATTACACTGAGTCGGATGAGGTATTAAAAGAATCCCGGGTTAGTTGTTTGCCGAGTTCGACGCCTGATTGGTTGTATGCATTTACGCCGAGCAGCCGACCAGCAATGGCGACGGTGGCTTGCCAGAGTGCGATACATTCACCAAGTGAATAGGCATCGAGACGCGCAAGCGTCATGCACCATGTTGCCTGCCCAGCATCAAGTACCGCCTTGTTGGTCGCTTCTTGTTGGGCAATAAGGATTTCGCCAAGGGTCTTGCCACACAACCACGCTTGCGTATCGCTGATAGCAGAGTCGCCAAGGCTGACGGTGTCTGTTTCGAGAACCTTGATGAATCCTATGACTTTATCTTTTGGCCCTTCCCGCCAGAGTTGCAACATTGAATGTTGATCGGTTGCACCAATCGCTACGAGAGGCGTTGGACCCACACGTTTCCCCTTTTCGTTAACTTTCCCAAGCGACTCTGCCCAAAGTTGTACATACCAACGCGCGAAATCTTCCAATCGGTCGCAGTAAGGCATCATGACGTGGATGTGCTTGTCTTCTTGCATCGCGCCAACGAGTGCTGCAGATAAACGACCCGCGGGATTGTTTTCTGTTTGCTGGCACCGTGCGTCCATCGCTCTTGCGCCTTCGAGTAGCGCTTCAATATCAATGCCACACATCGCAGCTGGGAACAATCCCACAGGAGAGAGGACACTAAATCGACCTCCCACTCCGCCGGGTACAGGTAGCGTTGCCCACTGTTTTTTGATTGCGTACTCAAACAAGGATCCACTCTCACCAGTAATTGCAACGAACGTCGCGTTTCCCATTGCCTGCTCGACCACCATGAGAAGAGAAGTAATTTCAGCGGTTTCGCCAGACTTTGAGATGACAGTTACAACAGTGTGTTGCAGAGTCGGGTCAGTGCGCACTATTGTGTCAATTGTTTCTCGCACTGTGTGCGGGTCAATATTGTCAAGCACGAATAATCGCGGACCGTCACTGCCAAGCGCAGTGCGCAACGCTCTCGCTCCAAGCGCGGATCCGCCTATCCCAAGTAAGAGCACATTCTTACACTGGGGTTTTACTTTTTCTACAATCGCATGAATGCTTGCAAGATGTTCACCTTGCATTGGTTCGTGCCAGAGCATGCGCCAACGTTCATCGTCTATCCCGATGCCGTCATTTGCGCCTTCAATAGCAAAAGATGGGTCGACAGGCGATTGAAGCGAGATATTTATATTGAGGTCGATGGCGGTCATACGAGTTTACGCGAGCGCTTGTTCGATGTCCGCAAGAAGGTCGTCGCAATCTTCAATACCAACGCTCAACCGCACAAGACCATCATCAATCCCGAGTTCTTCGCGCATTTCTGGAGGAACAGACGCGTGTGTCATAATAGCTGGGTGTTCGACAAGTGATTCAACCCCTCCGAGTGATTCGGCGAGTGTAAAGATTTGTAACTTTTCGAGAAACGTTCTAGATTTTTCAAGACCACCCTTGAGTACGCAGGTGATCATGCCACCTCCAGCGGGCATGTTGTCGATTGCCATTTGCTTGAGTGCTGTTTCGTATTGTGGGTGTGAAGGAAGTGCTGGGTAATACACCGTTTCGACTTCATCGCTCGCCTCGAGCCAAGTTGCAATTCGTAGTGCACTTTCGCAGTGCCTACGCATTCGCAAGCCGAGTGTTTTGATTCCACGGAGTACAAGGTATGAATCAAAAGGACTTAAAATTGGACCAGCAGAATTGTGTACAAAACGAATCCGTTCGGCGAGGTCGACATCTCCAGTGACAAGAATCCCTGACACAACATCGCTGTGCCCACCGAGATACTTCGTTGCAGAATGCATCACGATATCAAAGCCAAGTTCGAGGGGGTGTTGAAGTGCAGGTGTCGCAAAAGTGTTATCGCAACAAAGGATGATACCTCTGTCCTTCGCAACCTTTGCAACAGAGGCAAGGTCAACAAGTTTTAACATTGGATTGGTTGGTGTTTCAATCCAAATCATTTTCGTTTTTTCAGTGATGGAACTTTCAAGTTTGTTGAGATTCGTTAAGTCAGCAAACGTAAATGAAAGGTTCGATGTACGTTCTCGAACCTTACTAAACAGCCGGTTCGTACCACCATACAAATCGTCCATGGCAATCACATGATCGCCGCTGTCGAGTAAATCGAGTGCGGTGTTTACCGCAGCCATTCCGCTCGCGAACGCAAACCCTCCGTAGGAGGCATCTTGCTCTTCTGATAGCGTTGAGCCCTCAAGCCGAGCGACGCACCGTTCGAGAGCGTATCTTGTTGGGTTGTGGCTCCGCGTGTATTCAAATCCTTTGTGAACGCCAGGCGATTCCTGTGCATACGTCGAGGATAAAAAGATAGGCGGCATGACTGCGCCTGTGACGAGTTCGTGCGCTTGCCCTGCGTGTACTGCTTTTGAATCAAATTTCATGTTCTTGCTCAACGTGGTAACTGCTTTCGAAGGTGGTTGATGAGGTCGATTTTAGTGATGAGGCCAAGGTACGCATCTTCTTCGTCAGTGACAATGGCAACCATGTCGTTTGCAAAGATAGGCATCAGCTCTTCAATGGAAGAAGAGGCAGAAAGAGTGGTGAGCTTTGTCGTCATGAATTCACGGACGGGTTTTTGGAAGTTGCTCTCGTCGCTTGTAACTGCAAGCAAAATATCGCTCTCGTCTAAAATGCCAACCACGTCTCCGTCATCTATGACAGCCATTTGGCTAATGTCGTAGAGGCGCATATTTTTTATTGCTTGAATAACAGGAAGAGAAGGTAACAACGTAAAGTCTTCACTTGTCTCGTGGCGCCTCGTAATTAAATCGCGAAGGTCGCCGTGTTGTTCACGGTCGATGAATCCTTGGTCGAGCATCCAGTAGTCATTAAACATCTTTGCTAGATACTTCGAGCCATGGTCACAAGCGAGGGTGACCACTCTCTTGGGTTCGGTCTGCTCTTTTGCCCAACGTATTGCTGCTGCAAGGAGCGTTCCTGTTGACGAGCCAGCGAGCAGCCCTTCTTTTTTAAGAAGATCTCGTGCTGTATTGAACGTCCCCTTGTCCCTAATCCAATATGCTTTTGAAACGACATCCAAGTCAGTAATGGATGGAACAAAATCCTCTCCAATCCCCTCAACGAGCCATGAACCAGCTTGTACTTTCTTGCCTTCGTTGACAAGCGGCGTAAGGATGGAACCCTCTGGATCTGCGAGAATAATTTCAATGTCGGGGTTTTGTTCTTTGAGAAATCTTCCCACTCCAGTTATTGTTCCACCAGACCCAACGCCAATAATCATTGCATCGATGTTCCCGTTCATCTGTTCCCAGATTTCAGGTCCTGTGGAGGCGTAATGTGCTTCCACATTCGCGTCATTCGAAAATTGGTTGACGAAGAACCACCCGTTTTCATCGGCAAGTTTTTTCGCCACATCTTGGTAGTATTCTGGGTGTCCTTTTTCGACATCACTTCGAGCCATGATGACCTCTGCGCCCATTGCACGAAGGTGCGCAATTTTTCCCTCGCTCATTTTGTCCGGCACTACCACAGTAATCTCGTATCCTTTTTGTGAAGCAACAAGCGCGAGGGCGATGCCAGTGTTGCCTGCGGTTGCTTCGATCAGCCGGACGCCTTCACGGAGCTCCCCATTTTTCTCCGCTTTCTCAATCATCGTAATCGCAATACGATCTTTGATGGACTGTCCCGGGTTTTGTGATTCTAATTTAAGAAAAACATCGCAGTAGCCGGTGTCCATAGAATGGAGTTTGAGCATCGGCGTATTCCCGACGAGGTCAAGGATGGAATCCGCGAGTAGTAGTTGGCTTGATGATGTTTGTGGCATCTGCGTATTGTACCGAATTGCCTACAAAAAAAGCGGGTCGCACATTGGATGCGACCCGCCTTAAAAAACAAACGAACGAAGATTTATTCCGCGTTGAGTCGGTCTCGACCGCGAATACCATCTTTCGTGTGTGTATGACCTGACCATTCAACCCAGTCAGTTCGGTAGTCAACGTAGTAACCGTTCACACCATCAAACATATCTTTAATCCAAAGACCTTGGTTATTCCACCAGTCTTGTCCAGCAACTCGCTCGTCATCACCAGCGGCGTCAGCGACGTTGAAGATTGTTGTACTACCATCAGCCATGACAGTTACAGGTTCTGAGTGACGGCTACCATTAAAGTGTTCTGGTTCGCAACCGTCCCATGTACCATCACCGTCGAGGAACCAACCGCCGAATTCCCAGTTTACGCCACATTCGTTGTTGTCAACGTTTTGTAGCCAGTTGTGTTCCATGAGCCATGTCTTGTGACCAGGATATTTTGCTTGGTCAGTTGATGGCGGTTTGAAACCGCGAGGAAGATCCATAGGATCAGTTGGTAGAAGTGCAGGGTGACCTTCTGTCACAGGACGAGGGTCCCATTGGTACACAGCAGGCGAGTACATCATTGAAGGGGAGATGCAGTAGCTCGAAGGAGCTTGAAGCATGTTTGAGTTCCACATGACATCGTCTAGACTCAACGCACTGTGGCTTTCTTGCATTCCAGATGATGGGCAGTAAGAAGCAGGGATTTCAGAGCAACCTTCAAGTGCGCGCAGTGGCACTACGTCTTTTGGTGCAAAGTATGCTGAGTGAAGTGGCATGCCACCCATGTACCCAGCAACTTGCCCTGCGTTTGGATAGCGCCATACGCCGTATCCTGCTTTTCCAGTTGAACTAGTTGTTTTACCTGAGAAGAAGCAGTAAGGAGCGATACCGCCGGACTCATCGCCGCCGTTGCCGAACATCGCGATGTAGTAGACATACGCTGCGCCGCCTGCTTCGTGTTCGCCGAGTTCAATACCCATTGGGTCTGGACCTTCAGCGTCTGCGATTGCGTCGGTGATGTACATTCCCTTACGAGCTCCGGATGAAAGATCATCAGGTGCAGTACTAAAGTTACGGTCGTTGTGGTCTGTTGCGTAGTTCGCAAGCGCAATCATCACTTGGTGACTATTACTTTTTGATTGTGTTGTTTTGGCTGAGTCACGAGCCTTTTGGACGGCTGGTACCAAGATACCAACGAGTAGCGCAATGATCGAAATCACGACGAGCAATTCGACGATCGTAAAGCCCGCCATTGCAGATTTCGGATGCTGTTTGTTTTTCATACGAGTTTTCCTTTATGTGTGTGTTACACATATACGTTTGGCCAGATCGAGGGGTTCAATAAAACACTCAATCCTTCAATAAATGTGGGTAGAAAATGAAAGGGACTACCCTAAGTTCGC
>CAZURP010000006.1:0-999 GCA_964623715.1 uncultured Isosphaeraceae bacterium
ATGATGTTCTTCATTTTCATGGTGTTTGAAGTTTTTGTTGCAGCGCCTTGGCAACATCAATAATTCTACTCGATGGAATCAATACGTCCTCATGAATAAATGGAATCACTGGAATATTCAACGACATTAGCCCTTTTGAGATTTCAAAAGGGCTATCAGAAACAACCACAATTGCTTGAGGATGCAACCTTGCAATATCTTCTAAAGTGAGGGTAATCCAACCAGAACGATTGAGCGCATTTGTCCCGCCGAGCAGAACGAGTACATCATCAAGATATGTCTGTTTACCAAAGCAGAGGCCAGCGCTACTGGCGGTTCCTGGCGTCATGAGTAACAACGAGGCAGGAAGTTCTAGAAGTTTTTCTGGAGTTGTCACCACAAGCGATTCGCCTTCAACGGTTAACATTTCTGACAGTTCATGGTGCATTGTCGCAAGTTCGGAAACCCTGTCGCACTTCCAAGCATGCAAAGAAAAATTACCACGAGTTGCAAGCTCTTGCAGATGCTCATCAATATCAGCCGTTGTTTTTTGAACAAATACTTTTGTCGGGTACAAACGAAGCAACCGATCATAATCAATGTTGTATAAATCTCCAACCACTGGAATTTCTTCAGAAACTGATTTGCAAAAAGCGCTGCGTCCAACAATAAACTCCCCCGCACCAATATCAACAATAGTTGCTGTGATTGAAGGGCTTAATGAAACCAATCGTTCACCTGACTCATCTGGTTCTTCTTTTGCAGATGTGCATCCAAAAAGTACAAAGAGCACCAGCAGAAATCTACATTTCATTTGTCGATGCCACAAGTTGTGTTTCGGCAAGGCGACGATACAAATCACATGATGAAAGAAGTTCATCATGCGTACCATCGCCGACAAGTTGCCCCCTATCTAGTACAAGGATGCGATCGGCAGTTTGCACTGTCGATAACCTGTGTGCAATAAGGAGTACGGTTCTACCCTCGCAAAACGTATCAAGCATATCATTAATGAGAGCT
>CAZURP010000006.1:1014-9261 GCA_964623715.1 uncultured Isosphaeraceae bacterium
GGATGGGTTTCGCAAGAGCGCACGCGCAATTGCAAGACGCTGTTTTTGACCCCCACTGAGCGATGTCCCATGCTCAAACACCTCCGCGTCATAGCCGTCTTCGATTCGATCAATAAATTCGTCAGCGTGTGCTTGCTTCGCAGAAGTGAGGACAGCTTCGCTCGTTGCTTTTGTCCCAAAAAGTATATTTTCTTGAATTGAGCCTCTAAACAACACCGTGTCTTGGGTAACAACACCCAACTGATTTCGCAAAGAATGCAAATCAACCGAAGCGATGTCCACTCCATCGACCAACACGCTTCCAGATTGCGGAGAAAGTAAACGCGGAAGCATTGAAACAAGCGTTGTCTTACCACAGCCATTGGGTCCAACGATCGCCACGCGTTGTCCGTGTGG
Source organism: uncultured Isosphaeraceae bacterium (assembly GCA_964623715.1). GTDB lineage: Bacteria > Planctomycetota > Phycisphaerae > Phycisphaerales > SM1A02. Next base: position 1,411 of record CAZURP010000006.1, read on the forward strand.
AATAGTTACCGAAAAGTTTTTTATCGCCGGCTCAGCATCTTCGGTATACGTAAACGTAATGTTGTCGAAAACAATTGACTTTGCATGGCGAGTAATCTGTTTCTGTTGCACATCTTCTTCAGCAGGCAAATGCATTATCTGAAGCAAACGTTCGGCTGGAGCGTCTGATGCTTGGATTTCTGTGACCAAGCCAGCAAGCGGACGAAGAGAACCTCCAGCAACGGCAAGCGAACCCATAGAGAGAAGGAACATGTCAAACTGCAATGATCCACCAATAATCGATTTTGCAGCGATACCCGCGAGTGTGCCAAGCACAACAATGGCTAGTATTTCCATGAGTGGGCTTCCAAGTGCTCTCGCAATACGCACTTTCATGTTCGCCCTAACAACTTGTTGATTCACTTTACTAAATGATTCTCGCACAGACTGCTCGGCAGTATTTACTTTTACCGCGCGCAGTCCTTGTACTGCTTCGTTCGAAATACGCAATAATTCTTGTTGAGCAGATAATGATTTTTTTGCACCCTTGCGAACTTTTTTACCAATTTGATGTAATGTGATTGCCAAAATTGGAACAACAAGGAGCGCGATAAGGACGAGCCTGTAATCAAACACACAAGCCACAAGAAACGCAACAAATCCCTTTGTAAATTGCGCCACAGATTTACCCATCAATACAGTCAAGCCTGCCTGCAACGCTTCGGTATCCCGAACAATTCTTGAAACAAACTCACTCGCACCGCTTCGCAGTACTTTTCCGAGTTCCATGCTCAGAACGTGTGCAAACGCTTCATCGCGAACATCGGCAACCACATGCACCGCTATCCATGCACTTAAATATTGATGCATAAAGTTTGCGAGTCCACCAACGACTGTTAAACAACCGATACCAACCAAGATGAAAATCACGCCATCAAAGCGGTCTTGCGGAAGTTGCGAAAGTACCCACTGCGGAATTTGCAATAAATGCTCTTCTGCATTAAACGTCATCGCCAAAGAAAAAAGTGACTGGCCACCTTCTGGGTCTAATATGAGCGAGAGCGCTGGCCCTAAACTCAAGAGCCCAACACCCAAGCCAATTGCTGAGAAGACCGCAAGAGATAGAGCGAATATCAAACGAATTCGATAATGCAGCATCCTTTTCGCATACACCTTGAAGTGCTTCATGACTCGTCTTGCCCTTCGAATATTTTACGCAAGTCAGTCCAAAACGAAGGGTAACTTTTTGAAACGCATGTAGGATTAACAATCGAAAGCCCGCCTCGCTTTGTTCCAACAACTGCCATCGCCATCGCAATTCGGTGGTCGTCGATGGGGTCAATAGCAGTCGATGTTTTCACTTTTGCATTTTGCTTCAGCGGAGAAATTCGAATGTCTGTATCGCCTGAGGCAACGCCACAACCAACTTTTGCCAGAGAACGTGCCATCACTTCGATGCGATCAGATTCTTTGAGTGGAAGCGTTTCAAGCCCGTAGATTCTTGACGGCGAATCTGCAAATGCAGCAACGGCTGCAAGACATAAAGATGCATCGGGAAAACCAGATGCATCTAAATCGCCAAACCCTCGAATCGTTCCAGTGCCTGTGACTTTCACGCCATTTTCAACTTCAACTACTTCGGTGCCAATTGTTCCAAGTACTCGGATTGCTTCCATGTCTGGTTGCAACGAATCCAGAGTCAATCCCTCAAGAATGACTGACATTCCTTTATGAAGAGCTGCAACGGCAGCAAAATAAACTGCAGAACTTGCATCAGGTTCAATTTTCAATTCACGGTGGGTAATCCGAGTCTGTGGGACAGTAATTGAACGAGAAACATCTGTTTGTTTTTCTTGTACATTCACGCCAAACGTCCTTAGTACATTTGACGTTAAATCAATGTAGGTGGAAGATGTAACAGGCCGTGCGCAATTTAGTCTTATTCCATCTCTGACAAAAGGAGCAACTAACATGAGTGCAGAAATAAACTGGCTAGATTTAGTCACAGGCACTTCAATTGTTCCACCACGAAAGTTCTGTCCATTAACCTGAACGGGCATAGAATCGCTGTCAAATTCTACGCCAAGGGATTGCATCATCGTGAGCAATTCACCAATTGGGCGCGATCGCATTTTGCCATTTCCATCAACGATAACTGGCTCATTTGCAAGTGCACCCGCTGCAATCATAAAGCGGGAAGGTGTTCCACCAGCACCAAGGTTCACGCTTGCGCCGTGCGGTGGTTTCCCATCGACTCCATGTAACACTAGTTTTTTTGGGGACCATTTTACACCAACGCCAATCTTGGAAAACGCTTCTGCAAGCAATAAAGTGTCATCGCATTTCAATGGGTTTGCAAGCACCGTTCTTCCAGCACCCAGAGCGCCAAGCATTATTGCTCGGGCAGTAAGACTTTTAGAGCCAGGCACACGCAACGTGCGTAGACCCAACCGTTTCAACAGAGGCACCGACTCGGCAGTCGAACCCTTTTTGATTTTACTCATGCATCTCGCCTAAAAATAGCAACCACGTCTTCAATGGGGACAACAAATAATCTGTTATCACCCTCGAAATCAACTGGAATACTCTGCTTTGGATTAAACAACACTTTATCGTACTGTTGAATTGGGTAGTCAGGATTGTTTTCAATAACAGTACTTACCGTAACAACCCTGCCTGTAATAGTAGGAATCTCAATTTTGTCCGGCAAATGAATGCCAACCTTGGTTACCTTCCGGTCCTCATCCTTTCGAATGAGCACGCGTTCGCCAATTGGTTCCACTGTCTCAAGGACATTTTGCTTTGCCTTTGTCTTTGCCATATATGTACATGATACGAAGCATCGCCAATTTTCGCAAAATTTGGTGAAGAGAGCTACAATCATTCCATGGGTTCGAATAGACCAAAATTCGTGAACAAATGGTTCCTTATCGCATTATCAATTGGAGTTATTGGGACCCTAACCTACGGCGTATTGGGGCTGCTCCCTACACGCTACCTACCTCCATACCCGTTGGGCGTGCTTTTGTTCTTGATCACAGGGTTTGCGTATATTGTCAGCGGTGTGATTTGGGTGAACCTCTACTTGCAACACCCCCAAGGAGTTTACTGTTTTTTCTGCGGATACGACATGCAAGCCCAAGCCGAAGAAGATCCGATTTGTCCAGAATGTGGTAAAAGTTGCGTTTCTGAGTACCGCCAGACCGGTTGGCGCGATACCGCTAAGCAAGTACCGGGATGCCTTCTTTTTCTACTCGGTGCTTTTTTTCTCTTCATCGGTAGCCTTGTGATTTTCCTCCTCACAAACGGCGGCTTTGAATAATGCGTCTCTGAGCCACATTACATAAATAAATTCCTCAGAGACAATAAAAAATGGAAATTGTGTGGTGAATAGTGCTTTTTCGGGAAATTATGGAGTTTTTGCTTCCATTATTAACGGACAACTGTATCATGGTTGTTTGAGAACTTTTTTTATTTTGGAGTAATTATGAGCACCGAAACACCAAATCCTGTCCAAGAGACCGCAGTTGAAGTATGCACAAACACCGATCCGCTGCATTTGATTGATGTCGATCACGTACGAATATACGTCGGCAACGCGAAGCAAGCGGCGTTCTACTACGCTTATGCGTTTGGCTTCCAAGTCACACAGTTCGATGATCTTACAACTGGAAATCGTGATGAGGCTTCTTACCTTCTTACGCAAGGCAATATTCGCCTCATAATCACAACCGGCCTGACAAAAGACCATCCAGCGCAACGGCACACGAACCTCTTTGGTGACGGCGTAAAAGATATAGCGTTCACGGTATTCGACGCAGAAAAAGCATATAACCGAGCAATCGAAAACGGTGCCGAATCTGCATATGAACCATTTACCGTCGGTGACGATACTGGAAAAGTAACACGCGCTGGCATCAGAACCTACGGCGAAGTTGTCCACTCCTTTGTTTCAAGAAGCGGAACTTTCGGACTTCCTGAGTTAAAACAAGGCGGAATTATTTTTCCTGGCTTTGAACCAATGGAACACCCACTCAACCAATTCAACAAGGACAATCCTTGCGGATTAAAATTCCTCGACCACTGTGTTGGGAACGTTGAACTTGATGGCATGAACAAGACGGTTGATTGGTATGAAAAAGTACTCGAGTTCACAATGTTCAAGCACTTCGACGATGATGATATTTCCACAGAATATTCAGCGCTCATGTCAAAAGTTATGTCCTCTGGTGGCGGCCTGATTAAATTCCCAATCAACGAACCCGCAGAAGGAAAGCGGAAAAGCCAAATCCAAGAATACCTCGATTGGCACAACGACACCCCTGGCGTGCAACACCTCGCGTTTAGAACGGACGACGCGCTTGAATCAATTGCGGAACTTCGAAAACGTGGCGTAAACTTTTTACGACTTCCTGACACGTATTACGAGCTTCTCTGGGACCGAATTGGGGAGATTGAAGAAGAGAAAAAACTCGTCCAAGAACTCGGCATCCTCGTAGACCGTGATGATCAAGGATATTTATTGCAGCTCTTTACGCGTCCTGTGCAAGATCGACCTACGCTGTTCTTCGAAATCATCTGCCGTCGAGGTAGCCAATCCTTTGGCAAGGGTAATTTCAAGGCACTCTTTGAAGCACTTGAATTAGAGCAAGACCGACGCGGCAACCTCTAAACAACATACAATCCCCAAAAAGGATTCCATACCGTGCCATACTACACATCACTAGGTGAAATTCCAGCGAAACGTCACATTCAGTTCCGTCGACCAGACGGCGTGCTTTACTCTGAAGAAGTCTTCGGCACCGAAGGTTTTGATGGACCTACTTCAACGATGTATCACATCCATCCACCAACACAAGTTTCTGGGTGGAAAGTCGAATACTCAACAGAACAAGAGTACGTTGAAACAAATGTGATGCGCATGCGGCATCTTGTTTCCAAAAAGATGCCGCCAAAAGGCGACCCTGTAACAGGACGCACCGTTTTATTCGGCAATGGTGATTGTGAAATGGGTGTCTGCGTTCCGGAAACGGAAATGGAATACCATTTCAAAAACGGCCAAGGTGATGAATGTCTATTCATTCACGATGGAACTGGAACGATGTACACCATGTTTGGAACATTGAAGTTCAAAAAGTTTGACTTCGTCATCATTCCCAAAGGCACAATCTACAAAATGGTCTTTGACCCTAGAAAAGATGACGAGCCTGAAAACAGGTTCATGTTCATTGAAACTGCAAACGCGTCGCACATCCTTCCTCCAAAACGATACATCGCTGAAAAAACCGCGCAGTTCCTCGAGCACGCACCTTACTGCGAACGCGACTTACGTATTCCAGAAATGCCACTCGCCTACGATGAGATGGGCGACTTCGAAGTGCGAATAAAAGCGCTCAACAGTGTGCACAGTTACATGTATCCATACCACCCACTTGATATTGTTGGTTGGGATGGTTGCTACTACCCATACTGCTTTAACGCAATGGACTTCTCACCAATTGTTGCCAAGCACCATATGCCGCCGCCAACACACCAAGTGTTCGCAGGCGGAAACTTTGTCATCTGTGCATTTGCGCCTCGTATGCTCGACTTCCATCCAGAAGCAATCAAAGTTCCCTACAACCATTCCAATGTGGACAGCGACGAAGTCATGTACTACTGCGACAGTAAATATACGGCTCGCAAAGGTATTGGCGAGGGGTCCCTGACTATTCATCCCCAAGGAATCGCGCATGGACCGCATCCAGGAACTGTAGAATCAACGCTCGATCAAACGTACACCGACGAGTTAGTTGTCATGTGCGACACGTTCCGCCCACTCTTCCCGACGAAGGCAGCAATGGACATCGACGACGACGCATATCCAAAGTCATGGGAAGACTGGAAGCCAATACCGCTGGGCTCCTAAAGTAATCAACCCCGAGTGCAAACACACCTTTTTAGCAATTAATCTACCGCGGGTAGATTAATTGGCCGGAAGGATGACGCCAGTGCAACTGCCAAAGCCGATTCTATTTGCACTGTCTGATTCGCACCATGCTTTAATGATGAGTTCATCACCGTCTTGCAAAAAGCGACGTTGCGTACCATCTGGCATGTCAATTGGTTCTGTTCCACGCCACGTGTATTCAAGTAAGCAACCGCGGCTGTCCTTGGTGTCGCCTGAAATAGTTCCTGAACCAATAAGATCGCCACTGTTCATCGGGCAACCGGTACTTGTATGATGTGCAAGCATCTGTGCAAATGACCAAGTCAAATTCGTCAACGAACTTTTTGAAAGTTGCATCGCTGGAGTATTTTCACTGCGCATTTTCTCTGATGAAATGGATACACAACAAGAAACATCAAGCACGTCATCGGTCACTGGCAATAAATATTCCAACACATCTGGGTCGCCGTCTTGCCTTGCTGGTCCCGCTTGTCTAAATGGCGCAAGCGCATCAATAGTCACAATCCACGGACTAATACTTGAAGCAAAGTTTTTCGCATTGAATGGTCCAAGTGGTTGGTACTCCCATTTTTGTACATCCCGCGCAGACCAATCGTTCAAAATAACGATGCCAAAGATATGTTCCATAGCATCATCCATAGGAATGCGGTCACCAATTTTGTTCCCACTACCTATGAACGCTCCAAACTCCAACTCATAATCAAGTAATCTACAAGGCGCAAAAACAGGCGCGCTCTCGTCTGGTTTTAACTGACCATGGGGCCGCCGAATATCTGTTCCTGAAACCACCACGCTACTTGCTCGTCCGTGATAGCCCACGGGCAAGTGCAAGTAGTTTGGCATCAAAGGGTCGCCGTCTGGCCTAAACATTTTGCCAACATTAGTCGCGTGGTTCCGTGCCGCATAAAAATCGGTGTAGTCACCGATTGTTGCTGGCAACTTCAATTGCAAATCAGCCATAGGGCAAAGGATCTCAGGGCAAGGTTTGCCGCTCAGCAGCGCGAAGAGTTCATGCCGAACGAGGGTCCATACCTCATGACCGAGAGCCATGAAGTCATTGAGTGAATCTTGCTTCAGTGCGCTTGCAATGTCATCAGCAAATTGCAACTTGGATAGGCCGATTGCTTGGCGAAGCACAACTGCTTGTTCGCCAATGGCGACGACGATGCCGTGTTTGCTACAAACACCCCAAGGAAGGTTTTGGATCGGGAAGTCAATTCTTCCACTGCCCATCTCTACCCAACTCGTTGCTGACATTTCATGTGTATGGTCAATCATTTTCTGTTGATTCCTTAAGTAATCCCAAAGTTCGCAAGCCCGCCCGGGGGTCATCAAATGAACACGACCCGAGAGAATTAAACAATTCTGCGCGAATTTTTTCTAACTCTGTTTCGCTAAATGATGAAACATCTGGAGTGTCACGAAGGAGCAACTCTTCAACTTCATCAACACTCACTTCTTGTAAACTTGCTGACGCCGATGCTTGTAGCACAGATAAAAAACCATACTCCATCACACCGACTGCATCATTGTGATGCCTGCACGGGTGGTGCATTCCTGCTGTCGCCTTAAATGCTTGCCCAGCAACCGCGCAACTGTGAATAAACCGTGCAAGATTCTGTGACGAGGGATATAACTCAGGAGTCACTCCACCCGTACGGACCTTAGCGCCTGCGATTGCTCCCGATAAACACGCGATGAGACCCCGTGGGTCTTCATCAATTGGCAATTCGATGTACGGAAACAAATCATCGTGCAGCACTTCTAAGGCAGAATCAATCTCACTTGCGGTGTTTGCTTTAAACTCCACAACGTTCGCGACCGCCCCACAATCTGACAAATTAAAATCTATTGTCGTTTGTACTGCATCTTCAAATTTGTCGCTCGACGCTGGTGGAAGCAAAACACTCAACTGCCACATT
>CAZURP010000006.1:9271-14132 GCA_964623715.1 uncultured Isosphaeraceae bacterium
AAGCAATTCCTTTGAGCACTGTACAAACTCGCCAAGACGGCTCGCTGGAATAATCAAGCGAGCAAGCATCCAACTGTCTTCTGATTGAAGATAAGACGCCCAGTTATTTACAACCGTTTGCATATCTAAATCAGCAGGTGGAAACAGACCTGCATAATCGAGGAAGCCTTCTAAGGCGATTTCATCTTTTGTTGTAACAGCTGTAGGCACTTCAGGCATCGCAGGCACTCGCAAAGAAATCATGACATCGTGTCAGTCTACAAAGAGTTGATTCTTTCCCAAGCAATACAAGCGTGTCGCATATTGGAGGGCTCACAGGACCGCCTGCAACTGCGATGCGAACTGGCTGGGCAACCTTGCCTAGATTGCCATCGGCAATTTCTTCAGCAAGCGACTGCAAACAGCCATCAATCGATTCGGCATTCCACGTTTCAATTCGCCCAAACGCTTCAATAATTGCAGGCATTCTTGAGAGCCCCCTCACTTCGCCTTTCAGTAGCGCCTTCTTTACTGGCTTCGATTCTGGCCACGTAATTGCGTCGTCTTCTTGAACAAGAAACGATGAAGTAATCACCGCATCACGGAACGTTTTAGATCGTTCATGATTCGCCGAAGCAAACAACGAAAAGTTTTCTATTGCCGCAAACGCTGGAGCATACTCTTGGCACCAAGCGAGCAACTTCGTTTCGAATTCCTCTGTTGAAAGTTTCTGCATTGCATCCAAGTTAAACGCAAGCAATTTTGCTCTATCGAACTTTGCTGGTGACTTCACGATGCGGTCAAGCGAAAACTTTTCGACTAAGAAGTCCGCATCAAACTGTTCAATATCGTTTCCTGGGGACCAACCAAGTAAACAGAGGTAATTCAGTAAAACCTCAGGCATGTACCCAGCTTGTTTAAAATCGTCAACGTTAATTTCAGGGAGTTCAACACCAAGTGCTAACGCTAGCTTTGTTGCGTCATCAGTACTCAGTTGGTTATCCTTGGATGCCTGCCATGTAGTCCATGCATCTTCTGAAACACAACTTTCTGGTGCGGATTCAATCTTATTTTCACGAACAAACTTGCGGAGTGTTTTATCTTTGTCCCGCTTTGACATTTTCGATCCGTCTGGATTAAAAATCAAGGAGATATGTGCGTACGCTGGTCGCGCAAAGCCAAGTGCTTCTTGCAAAAGAATATGCTTGAAGGTGTTATTCAAATGCTCTTGTCCCCGCAACACATGTGTCACGTTCATCAGGGCATCGTCAACAATCACCGCAAAGTGATACGTTGGAAACCCATCGCCTTTAAAAATCACGAAGTCATCTACTTCAGTTCGCTCGACGGTTACATCGCCAACAACGCAATCCGTTACTGTTAACGCTCCACCGTCTGGGACTTTAAATCGAACAACGTGCGGACGACCTTCTGTTAAATATTGCTCTACCGTTTCATCAGAGAGCCCAAGTGATGCACGGTTATACCGGTACGCTCGTTTCTCAGCACGAGCCTTCTTGCGCTCTTCGCCTAATTCTTCAGGGGTTTCAAAAGCATAGTACGCCATTCCAGCATCAAACAATCGTTGAAGTTGTTTTTTGTATATCTCTATTCTTTTCGATTGATAGTATGGACCCTCGCCTCCACCTCCAGCATCTTCAAACGTTGGTCCCTCATCCCAAAGAATGTTCATCCATTTTAAGTCTTCAAAAAACCCAGTTGTTGCCTTATCGCTTGACCGTTTTTGATCGGTGTCTTCAATTCGGAGCAAAAACTTGCCTCCATTTGCTTTTGCAAATGCCCAGCAATAAATCGCCGTGCGAGCACCTCCAACATGAAGGTGCCCCGTTGGGCTTGGTGCAAATCGTGTTTTAACATCCGAACTCATACAATCGCTTCCAATTTTTTCCCGCGATTTTTCAAAACATGCACCGGCCCTGTCAAGGCGTACACAATAAAGCCGATGGCAACGGTTGCTTGGAACCACCACAAGCATGTGAAAACAACAATGACCAGAATTGCGATAAATCTGAACGACTGTGGTCTACCCAAATACCGATTTACAAAATGGTCATATGGAATATTTGAAACCATCGCAAATGCACAACATGCCATAATAATTGGAACTCCAAATGCGTACGCCCTTCCAAACCAGATGGCATCGCCGCCTCCGGCGAGCACATGTTGATGCAAAAGGACAAGCGCGGCGATTAAGCCTGCAGCCCCGGGTGAAGGCATGCCGTGAAAAGCAATGTGTTCGTTAGGACCTTTGGCTGGCTCCTCTTCAACGGTGAACCGAGCAAGTCGAAGCGCCGTACAACAAACATACACCGCAGCAATTCCCCAGACAACTTTGCCCCACGGCAAATCGGCATCCGGCCCAAGCAGCGTCAGTGAACCGTCATCGCCTAGATAACTTGCAACTAGAGCAAGTACCATCACCGCAGGCGCTACACCGCACGTCACTAAGTCTGAAAGTGAATCAAGCGCAGCGCCTAACTCGGTCACGCTGTTTGTAAGCCGAGCAACTGCGCCATCAATACTGTCGAGGAACATGCCGAGGAAGATCAGCGCACTTGCCATAGTCAGGCCGCTCCAACCCCAGGGTCCATGCCATTCTGCCCCTTTATATGCATAATGGATCGCTGCGAAACCTGAGACTAAATTACCTAAAGTAAAAAGCAATGGCCAAACTGTCTGCGGGTGATTGCTTGCTTTCTTTTTTTTCTATTTCCTGAGCCATACGCCGCACATTCTACCAAGTCACTCTCGTGGAAGGATATTTGCTTCAACGACAAGCAAAACTACTTTTCCAGAGCCAACACTACCGCCAAGAATTGCTTCACCAAGTCGAGCTGGAGCATCGCCTTCAACTGAGGGGCCGTTCGATTTTTTCACTTCTCTGAGCTCAGAAAAAAGAACTAAGGCCTCATCATCCCGAAGTAAAAGCTCTATCCGCAATTCCTCAAACAATGTCGATTGTTCCGCTACCGCACCCTGCCCTAGAATAATGCCTCCCATTTTTGGGACATGCCACGATGGAATCAACTGAAGATAGATCTGCAGAACATCATCTCGTTGCAGGAGCCAGCTTCTCGCCAGAAGAGACAGGTATCCGCTGTTCACAAAATGCGCATGACCGGATTCCGTTATAAGGATACCCTCTGAAGGTACTCGGCGCTGCACCACATCACGCCATTGCAACACCTGACCATGCCACACAATCGATTTGTCCTCCACTTTGCCAATTGTTGCAATAACTGCTGGGAGATCTATCGTATCGATTATTCTCGTTTGCACACCCTCGGTCCGTAGAGACTTCTCAAGTGATTGATTTGTCAGCGAACTTCCAAAAGCAGAAACTGCCTCCTGGCATGAAGAGGTGCTCGGCGAAAGAACATACTTCGTTACCATTATTCCGTCCGAAGTTGGCTCAATAATTGACTCAGATTTCAGCGGAGCTTCGCTTATCTTTGGCGTGTTGCAACTTGCAAGAACGAACAAAAAAAACGTTAGGCAAAATCGCATGTGTTCACCATGTCGATGAGCTGTCGCAACCTCCCAAAGCTACGACGTTTGTGTGGCACGATTAATCGAGGCAATTCCAAGTGGTCGCGTTCAACTGCATGCGCGCAACCGCTTTGTATAATTTTTTCTTCACGTAAAATATCTGTAAAGGAATCATTCAATCTATCAATCGATTCTTGCGTTATCTCGTTATTCAAACGTATTACATAATCACCATGCACGTAACGGCTTGAATGGAAGACACGATAAAACTGCATGATGTGCTCAACAGCATCTTTTGGGGATGACGCAACATGGAACAAAGACTCGTCTTCTTCGCTAATCATTTGGTGGCCGAGTAAGTCTTGATGAACATGTTTCTCCCAGTTCAACCAGTAATCGTTGCCTTCACCAGCAATCATAACTATAGGAATGATGTTTGATTTTCCTGTTTGCACAAGTGTTAATGCTTCAAACAATTCATCCTGCGTTCCAAATCCACCAGGGCAACCGACTACTGCATCAGAGTGCGTCATAAACATTAACTTACGCGTAAAGAAGTAACGGAAATTAATAAGTTTTGCATCGCCTTCGATAATTGCATTCGCAGTCGTTTCGAAGGGAAGCCTGATAGCAAGACCAAAACTAGATTCTCTTTGTGGCCCCTCGTGGCCCGCCTTCATTATGCCGTCTCCAGCGCCTGTAATTGCCATCCAATCCTGTTCTGCCATGAGTCTTCCAAACTCTGCAGCTGCAAAGTAGTCTGGGTCTTTTTCAGGCGTTCGAGCTGAACCGTATATTGAAACTTTGCGAATACCTATATATCTGTTAAAGACCTGGTATGCATAACGCATCTCTTTCAATGCGTGCGTGACAAGCTTCACTTGCCCATCATCGTGACCCTCTTTTGCCATCTTCAAACAAGTTTCAACCATTTGGCCAATCATATCTCTGCGAGGGTCATTTTCTGCAAAGTCACCAACCGAATCAACTAACGAGAGAATATCTTCCTGTACTTTTGATTTTGAGCTCATAGGAGTATTGTATCCACCAATCAAATGAAATACGTCATTTTTCTCTAAGGAGAAAGAAATGGAAGCGGCTCCACAGAAACCTTTGGGTTAAAAAGTTCACCGCTTACATCAATTGCATAAAAAGTATCATTAATCGCACCAAAAATATCCCGGATTATTGGCAGTCCAGCCCTAGGGTTTAACCTTGCTTGGATCTCGAAAGTATCTATATCTATTTTCCCCTCTCCACTTAGTACTAAGTTTGCATTATTTGATTTGCTACTTGTAAGAGTTATGCCGTCAAGAACAACTTTGTCGCCAACAATATACAAATCGATATCAGCACCCGTAATAATGTTGGC
>CAZURP010000006.1:14142-22003 GCA_964623715.1 uncultured Isosphaeraceae bacterium
CGAGTTGGAGAAGGTGCATTGCTGTGTTTGAGAGCGTATCAACTTTTAATCTCCCGTGTTGAACTGTGACTTTTCCAACTCCGCGCTTACTCTTTGAATCACCTCGCACTCCTGCAATTGAAATCCAGCCTGTCAACTCGCCTTCAAGGGAAGCGAGTGCGTCATCACTGTCTTTTGCTGCAATTTTTGCTTCGGAAACTGAAATTTCTATTTCAAATTCTTTTGATTCATCAATCCCTAACCATCCTTCCACTGCGACACCACCTGAAGTAGACTCGCCACCCATATTCTCGAATAACATTTTTTTGGAGTCTGCATCCAAGAGCAGCCTGCCTGTCACATAATTAATCGGCCTTCCAAGCACGACCATATCGTCAACTTCGAGTGACAACTGCAATTTAGACAAATTTTCTTTGTCATACATTCCAGCAACGTGCACGACCCCGTGAATATCGTTCAGCGGCACTCCCGCTTCGACAGAAACATTGTCCAGAATAATATCACCAGCAAATCCAATTGCGAGTTCACCCCAATTATCTCCTATCAATGTGAGGACTCCCGCTGGTAGAGAACTCCTTCCACTGCTCATTTCAATTGCTTCAAGTGTATCCCCCACTACTTCAGGAAGAATTGCGAACAAACTCTCATCATCAGAGGGGCCTTCCCAAGTTAAGTTACAAACCCCATTTACACCATTTGTCGTGTCAACAATTCCATCGAGCGCAAAATCGCCTTTCCCTAATTTGCCTGCAATATTTTGGAAGTGAATACCCGTATTATCAAAGTGAATAATGTCCGGTTTCTCTTCACTGAACGTTGCAAAGGCTCTTCTATCTTGAAACGTTGCTGACAATGAAGAGGGAACTATATCGATGTTATACAAAATTGCTTCGGTATTACCTTGCGCTCGCAACATCGCTTTGGTGTTTCCTGAAGGTTGAAGATTGTCATAGTACATAATGCCTGCTTCGCCGCCAACTATCCCCGTAATAGCCCTCGTCAGTGGTGAGTTGACCTCTGCTCCAAACCAATCTGCTTCGACATTCAATTCAAAATCTGACTCTGAGCCATGTACTGAACCTGAAATTGTTAGTTCTCCGTTGGAGGCCTCTCCTTCACTTAGCTCAAATGCTAAACCATTGAAGAAAATGTTTGTGTTCTCGACTATTAGTGCACCTGCAGAAAGATTCATTGACATAGATCTTTCTTCATTTGAGACAACAAACGTCCGAGGCAATACTTCCATGTTCAGCGAGTGCTCATCGCCCGCACTTGATATTCGAATTGTCGCATCCATCAGACCAGAGGGCTGCAACCAATTCCATGCCTCTGACAAACCACCGGAGGCAGTTTCTGGTAGAACTTCGACAAACTGAGGGCTTATAGGAAGTTCTGTGCCTCGAAGTACTAAATCGAATATTTCTCGATCAATGTTCATTGATACCTCAACAGAGCCAGTGCCACATTCACAAGTTGCACCCTCCATCGTGACAACACCATTTTTAATCTGAATAGTTGCCTCGACACCCTCAAAGAAAAAACCATCCGGCCAAAATTGCCCAGTCGCATGGATTGCTTGAGCGAACGCTTCATTTAACACTGCAACGCCGTCACTTATGTTTACTAGGAATGTCGTATCAATTCCGCCATCAGTATTTCCTGTAATGTCGCCAACAGCAGTTAATCTCGATTCAATGCCAAGGCCAGTCAAAACTCCGAGGGCTAACTCGTGCGATTCTCCAGATGATGTAGATACTGCTTCTAAAAGCGTAGGAGTAATCCATTCATTTGTAAGTTTTATATTCAGGTCAGGTTTTGCTGAACCATTTTGAAGAAAAGTAATCTCGCCTTCAAGTTCACCCATTCCACCTCCGGCGCCTTCAAACATTATTACTTCCCCGTCTGGAATATATATCCCCTCTTTTTTGACGAGTACTTTCCCTTTTTGTAGCGTTACTGGATACGGAAAATCAGCGTACAAGATACCGACGTCTTCGAACGTGACTTCACCTTGTACAGTCACCTCATCTCCGTTGCGGCTGTCATGCAATATGTCCAAGTCAAGGTCAATGACACCACCATAAGAATACGATTTGCCATACGAGTCTGGAAGGACGTTTTCCATGTCCTGAAAAGCCTCAGCATCAAAGAGTTGCGCCATGACATTTCCTAGATCCTCTGGCAAGGCATCGTGCAACTCACTATCGAGCGGTGCTCTGGGTGCATGTAAATGCAAATCGACAACAAGGTACTCAGGAGATGTTTCTAAATCTCCACTGATATGCACCTTCGCATCATTACTCCCCAACGCATTTAAATAGACTAATTCAATTTCATTGCCATGAAACTTTATTGAAGAGGTAATGTCATGAAGAGGGTAAGGGAACCCTTTGTATTTTCCACTGGCGCCGTTAATCAAAAGCTCTCCACGGACTGTAGTCGCTTCACCGAAAGCTTCACGCTGCACGCTCACTTTTGTTGAAATGTCCCATTGTTGCAATTGAAACAGTTTCAAAATTTCCGCTGCAACAACTGGCACGTGAGCCACCCCATCATCTGTTGCACGAAAATCATCGATAAAAAACTTGGCTTCAAAAGGTGATTGAGTGAGCATGGAATCCATCCAGGCACCTTTATTTTCTTCATCGATGTTTGGCAAATCATAAATGTCTAAGTCAGCACGAAACGAAAGCGGAGATTCGCCCTTCGCATTCGGCGGAATGAGTTGACCTTCAATATCTTTCAGGTTGACTGATTTGCCATCGTACATAATCGTGCCTTTTTGTACGTTCAGATTCGCCTTCCCCCGCATCCTCGAACTCACGCCCTTCTCGTAATGCGCCCAGCGGAATCCGTGTTCCTCAGGAAGCCGAAAATCTACATCTTCAACATCTGCAGCTATTGAAAATCCATCGACTGTGTTCCATGACAGAGCCAACGAGGATACTCCGCCATGCAAATCTGTTTCTTCACACCAAACTCGAGTACGCCTTGGGAAAAATGCAAACATAGAATCATCAAGAGTCACATCATCGATTTCTAATCGAAGTCCCCCGTCATTGGCTTTCAGAGTCAAAGCTAACGGATGGCCGATTTCGTTCATCTGCATTGCATACGTACCTTGTTCAGTAGCAACAAGCGACACAGTAAATTCTTTTTGCGAATCGAATTTCCAAGATCCGCTGTCCATGGTTCCACTTTCAAGAATAAGTTTGTTCAGTTCAATTTTTGGGGTGGCAGAAGCTGTCGATGTAGACCCAGTATTACTTGGGGAGTTTTTTGAAACTTCCGGGACTGGGAATACCAGTTCAGCAAAATTATATTCCCCGGCGTTTGCAGAAGACTCTGCTATCCGAACTTTCATTTGATCGATAACAACTTCTTCAATAGAATGTAGTGACGAAGGTATGGCAGAGTCAAACACGATAGAAATGTTTGGCATCGAAACGATTTCAGAAGCTTCGCCTGTAATCGAAGGAGCGTTGACCTTTACACCTCGCAAGTGCATTGCGCCTGACCAGTCCCACTTCGCATGCTGAATACAAACGTTACCACCGATTTTGCTCTCGACTATCGAAGCCACTAGAGGAGCCAAGACTACCGATCGAGTGAGAAGTAACACAACGGCGAGAGGCACCAATGGAATCGCTACAAAAAACCAGAATCTTCTTCTTCGCCGAAGGGGCTTTCTGTTCACTGTCATAGAGATGTAGTTTACCTACTTAGAACCAACAAAAGCGGATTGTGCCAATTCAATCGCTCTTCCGAGCCCAGCTGCCTTGTTTATTGTCTCTTTCCATTCAAGTTCGGGCGTTGAATCCATTACTACACCAGCTCCAGCTTGAATATCAATTCGCCACCCTTGCGCATTCTTGAGCGCAGTTGGAATAACCATCGTTCGCAACGCAATCGCCATATCCATATCACCATTAAAACCAATCATTCCGATCCCGCCTGCATAAGGACCTCTTCTTGTTGGTTCTAACTCATCAATAATTTGCATTGCGCGAATCTTAGGGGCACCGCTCACCGTGCCAACAGGCAACGTTGCTGACAACGCATCCCAACAATCATTGCCCTCTGCAAGAACGCCGACTACAGTTGAACTTAAATGCATCACGTGGCTGTACCGCTCGATGTCCATGATCCGTTCAATTTCGATAGAACCAAGTTCACACACAGTGCCAAGATCATTCCTACCAAGGTCAACAAGCATCACATGCTCTGCTTGTTCTTTTGCATCTCCACGTAATTCTTTTTCTAATGCCGCGTCTTCTTCTTCAGTTTTTCCTCTACGACGAGTACCCGCAAGTGGTCGGTTAACAACGTGTCCATTCCTGCATCGGCATAAAATTTCCGGACTCGAAGCAACAAGAATACATCCTTCTGCTTGTAAGTAAATCATATACGGGCTTGGATTCACAACTCTAAGGGCGCGATATATTTCGAATGGATCAACGAGCGACCTGTGCTCAAAACGTTGAGAAATCACAATCTGAAACGCATCCCCAGCACCAATGTATTCCTTGCATGTTTCAACTGAGGATACAAACTCCTCTTTACTCATGTTTGATTCCGTTGGTTTTGGTGGAGGTGATCCTAAATCCATCGAGATTGTTCCAACAGGAATATTTTCACCATCTTGTTGAAGCAAGCCCACAACTCTATCGAGTTCAGCATTTGCAGCCCGCCATTGTTCCCCTGAGCTTTCACCGTTCGTAACCAAGTTATGGAGCACATGAACGACTTTCGCAACATGGTCAAACACAACAACCGTTTTGTACAGGGCAAAGTGCAAATCAGGTAGGTTGCGATCGTCGGTGGGCGCGCCAGCGAACGGCAACGCATCGAGCTCCTCAAACCTTGCAGTGTCGTAGCCTGCAAAGCCAACCCAACCGCCGGTAAAACTAGGCAAGGGTAAATCGTCTGTCGTCATAGGGGATGACACATTCCACCCTTGCGATAGGCTCCTTGCTAATTCAATTGGATTCTTACTCGCTGTTGATTCTGAGGTTCCCGCGTCGTGATTTCGAATGGAAACATCGTGTTCATAGGCGATAATTTCGAGTACGGGGTCAGCACCTAAAAATGAAAAGCGCCCCACTTCGTCACCGTTATCAACCGACTCGAATAAAAAACTCGGTGCGGTTCGATCATCGCTCGCGACCAGTCGGCGGTAGGCAAGAACCGGACTCAAATGGTCTGACAGTATCCTTCGCACAACGGGAATTACATTAAAATTACGCCCTAAGGCTTCAAATGCTTCTTCTGACATCCACGAAGTGTATTGCAGAGCGTACGATGTAGCCATGCCTACCGATGAGACAGTAGTAAAACTTCGAAAAATAGAGCGTGTTTATTACAAACCCGACGGAAGTGTGCTCGTGAAAGCACTCCGTGGAGTCGATTTGGACGTGCCCAGAGGGCAGTCAATGGCAATAATGGGCGCTTCAGGCTCAGGGAAGAGCACGCTCATGAACATTCTTGGCTGCTTAGACAGGCCCACTTCTGGTGAGTACACACTCGACAATAATGAAGTCGCGCTGCTTGATGACCAAACTATTTCTAAAATTCGAGGGCAAGAAATTGGTTTTGTGTTTCAGTCGTTTAACTTAATCCCACAGTTAACGGTAGAAGAGAATATCGAAGTCCCTCTTTATTACCAACAAGTCCATCCAAAAGACAGAAGGCAACGAACACTCGAATTGCTCGAACTTGTCGGTCTTTCTAATCGTGTCGGACACAAACCGGGAGAACTTTCTGGCGGGCAGCAACAACGGGCGGCAATTGCTCGGGCGCTTGTCACAAAGCCTTCGATTTTGCTGGCAGATGAACCGACTGGAAATTTAGATTCCCAGACAGGCAACGATGTGCTAGAGTTGTTTGACACATTGCACAGCGAGGGACTCACGACAATCTTAGTAACGCACGATGAAGATGTTGGAAATCGTTGCCAACGAGTGATTCACTTAAAAGATGGTCTCATTGATACAGATATTTATAACAGATGAGAGTACTCGGCATTGATCCTGGATTGCGAATTGCGGGGTATGGTTGCGTTGAGTTTGAAGGAAACTCAGTTACTCCAAAGATTATTGAAGCAGGTGCAATTCGGCTCGATACAGATGCATCCATTTCATTTCGATTGAAAGAGTTGCACAATGATCTTTCCGAAATCATCGCAGAGCTCTCTCCAGATTTGATTGGCGTCGAGACAATATTTGTTCACGAAGCACATCTCTCCACAGCCGCCATTATGGGGCACGCAAGAGGTATTATTCTCCTTGCTGGGGAACAGGCAAATCTACCGCTTATCGAACTTGCCCCTGCCGAAATCAAGAAATCCGTAACCGGTAACGGCAACGCGACCAAGCAACAAGTGCAACAATCCGTGGCGGGGCTTTTAAAGCTCTCTGAACCCCCAAAACCCGCAGATGTCTCGGATGCTTTGGCAATTGCAATTACCGCGGGAATTCGTGAACATTGAATACCCACAGTTTCTTTTTATACGCTATAATTACGAGCACTTAAAATATGCCCCCGAAAGGGCTCGGTATGGCGCTTGCGTCTACCGGGCCTTTATTTTTGCCCTTTTTTAATTTGGCTCTGAGACGCATTTAATTTTCTTGGCAAAAACATGTTTTTACTTTTTTAGATTCGGTTGCTTGACATATTCCAAAAAGTGACTACTATTCCATATATCGCATGTGCGATTCACTTTGCCCCCGGAAGGGCTCGGTGTGGTTCTTTGAATCCACCGGGCCTTTTTTAATGCATATTTCTCTGAAGCTCTAGCTCGATTACGTGGTTTATGCGTGGCAAGAATGCTATCCTGCCCAATTACAGAACTTCAAAAAGGAATTTTTTCAATGCGTATCATCCCCATCTGTTCTTTACTCCTTGCAACGTCTGTGTTTGCAATGGATACCACCTCCGACCAGCTTCTCGAGAAATGCAACAACGTTCGGCAGTCAATCCAAAATCAAAGAGGTATCGCACCAGGCGACATTGATTCCATTACCGCGCTGAGAAACGAGATCAATACTTGGAACAGTTCCAATGAGAATTTCGATCTCTTAGTTGCAGAATTACAGCTGAGCATTTTGATAAATGAGTTAGATAGCTGCAATGCGCTCTTTAGTCGCCTTGCTGATCTAAAACCAGAAAATTCAAATATTGGTTTGGCCTGGGCTGATTTTCGCTTGAAACAAGACGGCGGTGATGCAGAAGAAGTGTACAGCGAACTCGCGGGCAGGTATCCAAATTCACCCGAAATTGCAATTGCATGGATCAAATTTCTCGACAGCGCAAATCGATTCAGCGAAGGCATTGCAGAAATTGAAGAACGCAAGGCAAGCGCACCCCTTTCATCTGCACTTTCTGAACTGTACGCTGACCTCCTCTTCGCAGACAATCGATTTGAAGAAGCTGTCATTGCACTTGATTCTATTGACAGCGCAGAACTCTCCACAGACCCAACTTTTTCAACACGAGTTGCATCAAAACGTACTCGGTACCAAAACGAAGCGGATCTCTGGGAGACTGAACTCGTCATTCGCGAATCAGAAGAGATAAATGGCGATCTTCCAACTGCCCAAATCCTTACTTCCAAAGGGCCGATTACGCTCGAACTCTTTGAAGACCATGCACCAAACACTGTTGCGAACTTTATCTCGCTCGCAGAGACTGGCTACTACGATGGAACACGTTTTCACCGAGTGCTGCCAAAGTTTATGGCACAAGGCGGTGACCCAAACAGTCGAGAAGGTTCCGATGCGCAAGCAGGCACAGGTGGGCCTGGCTACACAATTAGGGACGAGCACACAGGCGAAGACATTCGCAAGCACTTCGCAGGCTCGCT
>CAZURP010000006.1:22015-22244 GCA_964623715.1 uncultured Isosphaeraceae bacterium
ACCAGATACTGGTGGAAGTCAGTTTTTCTTAACACACTTACCAACACCGCACCTAGATGGAAGACATACTGTTTTTGGAAGAATTACAAGCGGGCTTGACACCGCTCGACTTCTCGAAATTGATGACGACATCGTTACAATTATTATCAGCAATAAGCGGGACCATGAGTACGTCCCCGAAAAAATCGGTGAATCTCCCAAAGCATCAATATCAAAAGAAAACGAAACT